>JAHWKW010000042.1 GCA_019347675.1 Actinomycetota bacterium
CTGGCCAGCGTGGTGATGCAGGCCTACGTCGAGGGGGTGTCGACCCGCCGGGTCGATGACGTTGCTCGTGCGATGGGCGTGGAGGGCATCTCGTCGTCGCAGGTGTCACGCATCTGCAAGGACCTCGACGAGATCGTGGACGCCTGGCGCACGCGGCCGCTGGATGCCGGGCCGTACCCGTTCATGTGGGTTGACGCGCTCAGCCTCAAGATCCGCGAGGGTGGGCGCATCGTGAACACCTGCGCGCTGATCGCCACCGCAGTCAACGCCGACGGACGCCGCGAGATCGTCGGGTTGCAGCTGGGCAGCTCGGAGACCGGAGCGGGCTGGACGGCGTTCCTGCGTGATCTGGTGGCCCGCGGGCTGCACGGGGTGCAGCTGGTCACCTCCGACGCGCACGGCGGGCTCAAAGACGCCATCGCCGCGGTGCTCGACGGAGCACAGTGGCAACGGTGTCGCACCCACTTCACCGCCAACCTGCTCGACCGCATCCCCCGACACGACCAGGCGATGGTCGGCTCGCTGGTGCGCACGATCTTCGCCCAGCAACGCCCCACCGACGCGTGGGACCAGCTCGACCGGGTGACCGACAAGCTCGACGAGACCTACCCCGACGCCGCGGCGATGCTGCGTGACGCCGCCCCCGACGTACTGGCCTACACCGCCTACCCCAAAGACACCTGGAAGCGCACGTGGAGCAACAACCCCCAGGAACGCCTCAACCGCGAAATCCGCCGCCGCACCGACGTCGTGGGCATCTTCCCCGACCGCGCCTCGGTGATCCGCCTCGTCGGTGCGGTGCTCGCCGAACAGCACGACGAGTGGCAGGTCGGACGGCGCTACATGAACCAGTCCACCATCCGCGAAGCCCTCATCACCGTCATCGACGTCGAACACGACACCGACAAAGAGGCCCTCCCAGAACTACAGACCGTGACCGCCTGAGCGGTCACACCCACGATGACAACGTGGTCTTCCACACCAACTTGCGGGACGCGACCGACGCCACGGATGTCGGTCGGAATCTGGCAAGACTCCCCTCGTTGGGTACCAACCCGTGTCCCACAGAACCACGCATGGGCGTGTGAGTCTCTCGACCACCCAGAGACGAGGGGATATACACATGAGTCAGGGGACGCTCCGTTCAGGCCCACTAGGCCGGGTAGTGGCTGTCGACGCTCGCATGCCCCCCGGGTCGTCCAGGAGAACGACCCGGGCACGTTGGACGCTCACGTTCGACACCGGCCGATGACCGGCCGGCTGCGTCGCAGCCACATCTGGTGGGCCTCTCGCAGCAACGACGCCACCAACATGACTGCCTGGAGCGCGTTCGCTTGGGTGTACTGGACCGGGTCGACGGCATGCACGGTGGCGTGGCGGTCTAGCCGGGCCGGCACTGGCTGCCGGTCCGGCCACCAGCCCTCCAACGCGGGCTGCACCGCCACCATCGTCATCGACTCACGCAGCCAGTACAGCGTGGCCGCGTCGTCCCACTCGATCGACTCGTCACGCAACTGCGGCAGCTTCTTGCCGAGCAGCCTGCGAATCGACGTCTCCAGTACGTTGACCGCAAGCGCCTGTGCGGCTGCCCACCGGCCATCGCCGGCCGCGTCGACAGCTTCGAGCCCGTAGCCGGCCAGCATCACCGTGACCGGGCGCCCGTCGCTGTCGGCCACGAGCTGCAGCGCCTGGCGGCAGTCCTCGAGGATGGCATCGGCGTTGGCGACGAGCACTGCACGACGATCGTCGCCGTCGTCGGTGTTCTCGATCGCGTTCAGCACGCTGTTGCGGGGCACCCAGGTGACGACCACGCCTTCGACAGCGAGGTCGAACCGGCCGCGGAACAGCTCGACCAGCCCGCGAGGGTCAGCCAGATCCCAGTTGGGTGGGACCGTCCGCTCGATCGCATCGACGGCGGCACGGCCGGCCCGCTCAAGCGTGGAGCGGACACCGGCGAGCGCGGCCTCGGCCTGCTCGCGGATCTCCGCGGCACGCTCCCGGAACGGGATAACGATCTGGGCGACGTGCCGCTGCATGTCTTCAGCGACCATCCGTGTCATCGCCCGAAGCCTGCGTACGGTCTCCGGGTCGAGCGACACCGATTCGCGGTCCTCGCGGGCCTGCGGCTCCTCGCGGTCGGGTGGCTGCTCGTCGGTCATGTCTGCACTTCGATGGGTGGGTTGCCGAGACACTCGTGGTCGGCCGGGACCTCGTACTCGAGGGTCGCCCCGAGTTCCTGGACGCCGGTGACCGGCGGGGCCAGGGGGACCGTCTCGTGGCATGCCCGACACCGCCCGATCGCGTGCAGGTCGAACTCGACCGGGTCGTCGCCTCTCTGCCGTGCGATGAGCTTCAGGTCGTCGCTCTTGAGCTCGATCACTGCCGCTTGCCAGCCGCGTGGCACCCGGACCCGCCCGACTGTCGGCTTCACGTCAGCGACCTCGCCGCGGGTCAGCTCGTCAACCGCCGTGATGATCGCGCTGACGCGTTCCCCGGCGACGCCAAAGGCGGTGGCGATCGCCTCGCAGGACTCGACCCACCGTGCGCGCGCCCGTTCCTCGAAGGCCACCGTGACCCTCCTCGATCGGCACGACCGGCAGAGTAGGAGCAGGCCACCTGGGGCGCCGTCCCCGTGACCTCCTCGGCGGACCGGCGACTCGCTGAGAGTGCGCAGGCCCTCGTGCTGGACGGGGTCCGCGTGCCCGCGGCCCACCGACTCCGCGGCTGAGTGTCTATGCGCGAGCCGTGATCGAAAATCCGAAACGGACGCATGGCCTCACCGCGCGATCGTGATGAGCGATGGCAGCTATGAGATGGCCGCCCGCAACCACGGATGTCGCGCGTGAGATCGCTCAAGACTCCCCGTTCTGCGCGGCCAGAGCGCGACGTCAATCCGCCCGTAACCGCTCGGGGCTTCGGACACATGTGCGTTAGCAGCGCGCGGCGAGAACCGTCCTCATTCTGTACGTGGTCTCCCGCGGCGTAGCGGAATCCGGCCTCGATACAAGGGTTCCACCCTTGGGGGTCTCCTTAGGAGACGCCCAACGATCGACGCGGGCAGCCGCGCCCGCTCGTTGTCACGTCGGAGCCGATCGGGTCGGTCCCCCCTCCAGCGTGGCGGTGGCTTGCTGAACATGCCGGCCTTCTCGTGCCCCGCTCGCGGTGCCCGCAGGTCATGGGCATGATTGAGTTGGGCGCCGTACCGAGGTCAGCATGGATGAATCCGCTCCGTTCGACCTTGACGCCATGGTCGCAGTGGCCCATGAGGCGCGGGCAGCTCACCGGTTCGGCGAGGCCCACGATGCGTTCATGCGCGTCCGCCAGCACGGTGAGCTGTCGACCGACGACGTCCTGGCCTGGAGCGATGCGGCGTGGTGGCTCGGCCACGCTGACCGGGCCTTGGAGTTGGCGGAGCTCGGTCACCAGCGGCTGCTGGAAGAGGGCCAGCCGATCCGGGCGGCGATGGAGGCGATGAGCCTCGGGTTCCTGCTGATGCTCCGCGGGGAGTTGTCGGCGGGGTCCGGTTGGTTGCGTCGCGGTCGGTCGCTGGTGGAGCGGTCCAGTGACGACCACGCGATGGGCTACGTGCTGCATCTCGACGCCGAGGAGGCACTGGAGTCCGGCGACCTGGATCGCGCGGTCGACCTCGCGCGGCGAGCGGGGGAAGCCGGCCGCCGCGGGTCCGACACCGCGCTGACCTCGCTGGCCCTGATGACGGAGGGCAGGGCTCGGCTGCGCGCCGGTGCGGTGGGCGAGGCGATGGCGCTGGTCGACGAGGCGATGCTGCCGGTTCAGGCCGGCCAGATCGCTCCCGAGTACGCCGGGAACCTCTACTGCCAGATGATCGAGATCTGCTGGCAGCTCGCCGACCTGCGCCGGGCCCGGGAGTGGACCGCCGCGACGGAACGCTGGTGCGAGCAGTTCGATAGCTCAGTGATGTTCTCGGGGATCTGCCGCATGCACCGGGTCCAGCTGCGCCAGCTGGCGGGCGAGTGGGACGCGGCGGAGGCGGAGGCCGAGGTGGTGTGCCGCGAGCTCGTTGGCATGAACACGGCGGTGGTCGCCGAGGGCCACTACCTGCTGGGCGACCTGCTCCGGCTGCGGGGAGCGGGCGAGGAAGCTGAGGCGGCCTACCGCCGAGCGCACGAGCTGGGGCGCGACCCCCAGCCCGGCCTCGCTCTACTGCGGGCCCAGTCGGAGCAGCCAGCAGTCGCCATGACGTCGCTGCACACCGCACTGGCCGGTCACCAGGGGGGCGACTACCGCCGGACGCCCCTGCTACGCGCCGTCGTCGAGGTAGCCGTCGAGGCCGGGGACCTCCAGGCGGCTGGGGAGGCGGCGGACGAGCTGGCCGTGATGGCGGATCGGTGGAGGACCGACGGCCTGCGCGCCGCCGCAGCCCACGGGCGGGGCGCGGTTGAACTCGCCGCAGGGGAGGCGGCCGCTGCGATCGCCCCGCTGCGCGACGCGATCCGCTGGTGGCACGAACTGGATGCACCCTACGACGGCGCGAAGGCGCGGATGCTGCTGGCCGAGGCGTGCGTGGTCCTGGGGGACCAGGACGCGGGACGGCTCGAGCTCGATGCGGCCGCCGCGACGCTGGAGCGGCTCGGTGCCGTCGTCGACCTGCAGCGCCTCGCTCAGCGCCGTCCCGACGCCCAGCCGCCCGGCGGCCTGACGCCCCGCGAAGCCGAGATCCTGGCTCTCGTGGCCGAGGGCATCACCAATCGCCAGGTGGCGGACCGGCTCGTCATCAGCGAGAAGACCGTCGCGCGTCACCTCGCCAACATCTACCTGAAGCTGGACGTGGCGACCCGGACCGCCGCGGCGGCGTGGGCGCGGCGCCAGGGGATCGCCCGGTCTGCATAGTCTGGTGCAGACGCCCGGCTTCGAAAGTTGCACGATCCGGCCGAAGTCGCCGAGCGGGGCGCTCCGTACGGTCGATCGCGGTCGCAGCAGCGACCACGACGCCGGAGAGGAGCGCACCGTGAGCACCGCGCAGACCGTCGCGACCGACACCGCCGTGGCACCCGAGACGACGATCGACCTCGACGCTGTCGAGGCATTCGCGGGTCGGATGCTGGGCGTCATCGCCGATGCTTCGACCGCCCTGACGCTGAGCATCGGCCACCGCACCGGCCTGTTCGACGCGCTGCAGGGTCTGCCGCCGTCGACGTCCGAGCAGGTGGCCCGCGCGGCCGGCCTGCACGAGCGCTACGTGCGGGAGTGGCTGGCGGCCATGCTCGTCGGCGGCGTCGTCGAGCACGACCCGGCCGCGGGCACGTGGCGCCTCCCGGACGAGCACGCGGTGGTGCTGACCCGCGGCGCAGGCAGTGACAACCTCGCGAAGCTGGCGCAGTTCATCGGGCTGATGGCCAGCGTCGAGCATGACGTCGTCCGCTGCTTCCACGAAGGAGGCGGCGTGCCCTACAGCGCCTACACCGAGTTCCACGCGCTGATGGCCGAGGACAGCAAGGACCTGGCCGAGGCGATCCTCATCGACCGGGTCGTGCCGCTGGTCGACGGCCTGGCCGACCGCCTCGACCAGGGCATCGCCGTGGCCGACATCGGCTGCGGCAGCGGGCACCACCTCAACGTGCTCGCCGCCGCCTTCCCCGCGAGCACGTTCGTGGGCTACGACTTCTCCGAGGAGGCAATCGCCGAAGCCCGGGCGACGGCCCGGGCACGCGGCGTCGACAACGTCCGGTTCGAGCTGCGCGACGTCACCGACCTGATCGGCGTCGGCCCGTTCGACCTGATCACGGCGTTCGACGCGATCCACGATCAGGCGCACCCCGCGGCCGTGCTGGCCGGCATCGCCGCGGCGCTCACACCGGACGGGGTGTTCCTGATGGTCGACGTCAAGGCGTCCAGCCACCCGCACGAGAACGTGGAGCTGCCCACCGCCCCGTTCCTCTACGCCATCTCGCTGATGCACTGCATGCCCGTGTCACTGGCGCAAGACGGGACCGGACTGGGGGCCGCCTGGGGCGAGCAGACGGCCACCCGAATGCTCCGAGAAGCCGGCTTCGGCTCCGTAGAGGTGCGCGAGGTCGAGGGCGACCTCATCAACAGCTACTACATCGCACGCCCGGACGGAGAACGGCGATGAGGACGCCGACCGTCCACGTCACCGACCACACCTCTCTGACCGCGGATCAGGTGCTGGAGGCCGCCCGGGACTTCTCCGAGCGTCGCGCCGAACTGTGGCCCGACGTCCACCTCGAACATCTCGAGGGCCACGAGATCGGTGACACGTCCGCCGAGGTGACCGAAGGCAACCCCGAGCCGTTCGGCTTCATCTGGGAGCGCCTACGCTACGACTGGTCGGAGCCCGGCCACGTCAAGGCCGTCGTGACCGACTCCAACATCTTCCACCCCGGCAGCACCTGGGAGATCCGCGCGACCCCGGACGGCGACCGCACTCGAGTTGAGGTCGTCGGCGTCCGCAACGTCAAGGGCGCCAAGGGCGCCATCATCGGGGCGATCATCCGCCTCGGGATCGGCCGCCGGGTCGTCGCCGACCACCTGCGCCACTTCCTCGCCGAGATTGAGCGGGGCAATCGGTGAGCGACACCCAGCCGCCCGCCCGCTGACCACCGCTCAGGTCGCCACGCCGGCGTGCTAGAACCGCCGCTCCGCAACGGCGCCGAGGCTTCCGAAGCTATCACGATCATGGGCGAATTCGGCCCCTCGGCCGACCGCGCGACAACCACGACTTTCTGCGCGGACTGACCAGGCACCGCCGGGTCGCATCCCTACCCGCGGTGATGGGTGCGGCTCCGGGAGGTTTCTTCGTGCCCCTGGGGTTGGCTTTCCGTCCGTCTGGGCACCGCGGTGCATACGGTGGTCTCCATCGGGTTAGCGTTGTGAGGGACCTCGGCCAGGTGTATCACTGCGATGTGGCGGCTCCACGCCTCTTTGCGATGCGGCTGTCAGTGAGGCGAGTTTGATGATGAGGGCACGTGCCGACCGACTGCGGGAAGCGCGCGACCTGTTCGCTGCACGTCAGTGGTCGGATGCGTGCGCGCACTTCGATGAGGTGGACGACGAGGAACCGCTGGGTAGTCACGACCTGCAGCGGCTGGCAGCGGCCCAGTACCTGATCGGCCGGGAGCTGGAGAGCGTCGACACGTGGTCGCGTGCGTTCCACCTCGCCCGGGTGCAGGATGAACCGGCTTGGGCGGCGCGGTGCGGTTTCTGGGTGGGGTTCGTGCTGCTCAACCGGGGCGATCTGCCGGGCGGCAACGGGTGGATCGCACAGCGTGCAGCGCGTGCTCGCGGATGTCGATGTCGATGTCGTCGAAGCCGGCTACGTGCAGTACCTCGTCGGTTTGCGGACGATCTTCGAAGGGGACGCCGGAGATGCATGTGCTTTGTTCGAGGCGGCGGCACAGGTCGGCGTCCGCTTCGGTGACCGTGATCTCGAGACGCTGGCCCGGCTCGGTCAGGGTCGGGCACTCATCCGGCTCGGACGCCTGAGGGGCGGTGTCGCATGCCTCGATGAGGCGATCGTCGGGATCAGTACCGGGGAAATCTCGCCGGTCGTGGTGGGAGACAGCTACTGCACCGCGATTGAAGGCTGCCAGGAGCTGTTCGACCTGCACCGGGCCCAACGCTGGACTGAGGACCTGAGCCACTGGTGCGAGGAGCACCCGGACCTGGTCGCGTTCCGCGGCCAGTGCCAGCTCCACCGCGCGGAGGTCCTCACGCTGCGCGGGTCATGGCCGGATGCACTGTCCGAGGTTGACCGCGCGATCGAACACCAGGCGCGCCCTACAGGCCAGCTCGCGGTCGGCGCCGCCTACTACCAGCAGGGCGAGCTGCACCGGCTGCGGGGCGAGCTCGAGCAGGCCGAGGTCGCCTACGAACAGGCACGTCGTCGCGGTCGGCAGCCGCAGCCGGGCCCTGCGCTCCTCCGCCTCGCGGAGGGGCAGGCCGCGACGGCGGAAGCGGCGATCCGCCGTGCGCTGGCCGAAGCGGACGACCCGACGACCCGGTCGCGGCTCCTGCCGGCCGCGGTGGAGGTGCTGGTGGCCGCGGGCGAGCTCGATGGGGCGGTGGAGGCCTGCGACGAGCTGGAGGCGACGGCAGCGAGCTTCCGCAGCCGGTTGCTGGATGCCGCGGCCGCGCACGCGCGGGGCATGGTCCGAGTCGCGGCGGATGAGCCGGAGGGTGCGCTGCCGCTGCTGCGGCAGGCACTGGAGGAGTGGCACGCACTCGACGTCCCGTACGAGGCAGCACGGGTCCACGTGCTCGTCGGGCGGGCGTCGCGCGCCCTGGGCGACGAGGAGGACGCGCGTTCGGAATGGAGGGCCGCCCGCGAGATCTTCGCCGATCTCGGGGCCCAGCCCGACCTCCAACGGCTGGATCGTCTAATCGCGGAGGACGCGGACCGGGACACCCACGGGCTGTCCGCGCGTCAGCTCGAGGTGCTGCAGCACGTCGCGGCGGGGCGTAGCAACCGCGAGATCGCGGACGCACTGGTGATCAGCCACCGCACCGTCGAGCGGCACGTCAGCGACATCTTCACCAAGCTCGACGTGTCCTCGCGTGCGGCCGCCACCGCCTACGCCTACGAACACGGCCTCGTCTGAGCGATGTGTGTGGGAACACCCATGCGCCGCTGACGAGAAGTTGGGTGCTCGCACCGAGGCCGGGGCGGCCGGCCGTTCGTAGCGTCGTCTCCGAGGTCGAACACCGACCCGAAGCACAGACGAGAAGGGGATTGCGCCATGCCGAGCACGTCGAGAGACACCGCATCCGATGCCGTGAGGTTCGAGGGCGTGGACATCCGCCTCGAGCACCTCGAAGGCGGCTACAGCGTGTGCTTCGAACGGCATACGGCGGACGCCGACCTCACCGAGGTGTTCCGCGGGCTGCCCGACGACCGCTCCCCGCTGCCGCGCTGGGGCTACGTGATCGAGGGACGCATCGGGTTCCGGTTCGACGACCGTGAGGAGATCTACGAGGCCGGCGAGGCCTACTACGTCCCGCCCGGCCACACGGTCGTGCATCACGCCGGCACCGAAATCGTCGAGTTCAGCCCGACGGCGGTCCTGGGAGCCACCATCGAGGTGGTCGCCGAGAACCTGCGCCAGAACGGCATCGCCCTCGACACCAGCGAACAGTGAGGACGCGGCGATGAACTACGAACTGGCCTACAAGCTCGGATTCCACCCGTGGGAGGACGCAGCCGAGCACCCACCGTTCGTCGAGACGCTCTCCGAGTTGCTGGCCCGCGAGGAGCACGGCCGCGAACCGCCGTTCGGGCGCGCGCTTGACC
>JAHWKW010000043.1 GCA_019347675.1 Actinomycetota bacterium
GAGGACCTTGGTGATGAAGCCACCCTCCTCGAGCCGGTCACGGAACTCGGCGGGAAGGATCACCCGCCCCTTGGCGTCGAGGGAGTGGTCGAACTCCCCGAAGAACACCTGCTGGGCCTCTCCATCGTCGTCCTCGCCCTTTGTCTGACCCTTTGGACCCTACGCCCCCACTCTCTACCCGTCAACACCCCTCTCCACCACTTCGCGCCACTTCATCTCGCCGGCGATAATCCGCCGGCGCCCGTTGCACGGAGCTGGACCAGCTCTCGTCGCTGCTCCGCCTGGCGGACTCCGCAGCCTCCCGACCCTGCGCGGTGACGCAGTGAGACCGCCTCAGGCAGGCGGGAGGTGTGTCAGGAGGGCGTCGACCATGGCGGGGAAGGGACGGTCGAGCCCGGTGGCCACCGTGGCCAGGTCGGCGGCGGCCTGCCGGCGCTCGGCGGCGTCGAGGGCCAGCAGGGCGAGCAGGGGCTGAGGGTCCCAGTGGCGGAGGGCCAGGCACTGGAACCGGGCGCCATGGCGGGTGCGCCGCTGGGAGACACCCACCAGCTTGCGACCGCCTGTGCGCACCTCGCCGGGCCCGAGGGCGGCGAAGCAGACCAGGCGCGACCACTGCGTCCGCACCAGGGGGCCGGTGTGGGCCTCGGCGACCACGCCCACGTCGGCCAGGGCGGCGACCCAGGCCGCACCCAGCCAGTGCCCGGCCCGGTGGACGTCGTCGTCCCACAACCGGTCGTCCCTCGGTACCACCACGTCGACCCACAGCGCCTCACCGGGAACGAGGAGGACCGCCCCTCCCCCGCTGCGCCGGCGGGCGAGCTCCACGCCGGCGCCGGCGACCGCCGCCGCGTCGGCATCGGTGCGGGGCTGCGTCGAGCCCAGCACGAGGGCGGGGCGGTCGACCTCGAGCACGGAGACCACCCGTGCCGCAGGCTCGGGCAGCGGCCGGGCGTGGAAGGTCGCCGCCGACCCCACCGCGTGCTCCACTCGCCAGCCGGCCTCGCCCACCCCGCCAGTAGAGTCGCTGCGATGACTCCCGCCGCACCCCACCGCCGGCTGACCGAGTTCAGCCACGGCGCCGGCTGAGCCTGCAAGCTCGCTCCCGGCGAGCTGGCGCAGGTACTGCGCCGCCTGGCACCGGTCGACCACCCCGACCTGCTCGTGGGCTCCGCCACGGGCGACGACGCCGCCGTCTGGCGGCTCGACGACGACCGGGCGCTGGTGGTGACCGCCGACTTCATCACGCCGGTGGTCGACGATCCCCGGGAGTGGGGGCGCATCGCCGCCACCAACGCCGTGTCCGACGTCTACGCCATGGGCGGGCGCCCCATCCTGGCCCTCAACCTGGTGGGCTGGAACGTCGACGAGCTGCCCACGGAGGTGCTCGGCGAGGTGCTGGCCGGTGCCGCCGAGGTGGGGGTCGAGTGCGGGTTCGTCACCGTGGGCGGGCACACGGTCGACGACCCTGAGCCCAAGTTCGGCCTGGCCGTGGTCGGCGAGGTGCACCCCGATCGGTTGCTCACCAACTCCGGCCTGCGCCACGGCGACGACCTGGTGCTCACCAAGCCCCTCGGCGTCGGGATCATCGCCACCGCGGTCAAGCGCCAGCTGGCCACCGAGGAGATGGCAGCCGCCGCGGTGGCGTCCATGACCCGCAGCAACGCCGAGGCGTGCGCCGTCGCCCTCGACGCCGGCGCACGTGGAGCCACCGACGTGACCGGCTTCGGCCTGCTCGGCCACCTCGGGCGAATGGCGGAGGAGTCGGGCGTGGACGTGGTGCTCGACCACGGCGCGGTGCCGTTGCTCCCCGGGGCCCGCGATTTGGCCGAGGGCGGCTGCGTGCCCGGCGGCACCATGCGCAACCTCGAGTGGGTGACCGAGCGCCTCGACCGAGGCGACGCCGACGAGGTGACCGTCATCCTTCTCGCCGACGCCCAGACCTCCGGGGGGTTGTTGTTCGGCGCCGCTCCCGACGACGCCGCCGCCGCCGCCGAACGCCTTCGCTCCTCAGGCCACGAGGCCGCCGTGGTGGGCCGGGTCACGGCCGGGACGGGTCGGCTCCGGCTCGCTCCCTTGGGGTGAGCCGGCACCTGCGCGACGGGGCGAAGCGGGATCATGGGGGCTGCGCGCGATATGTGGGTGATCCCCGCCGATTAGGGCAGCGTGACGGACGGTCGAGCGGCTGCCTTCCCAGGACGAAGTCTCAGCGTTATGAGCGGCGCCAGCCGGTGGGCTGTTGCCCGGCTCCATCGTGGTCGCGCAGCTTGGCGCGTGCCCGCGATCGCCGGATCGGTGCTCGGAGATGGTGGCGGCTTGGGGCGATTCGTGTGCTGATAGGAGCCGGACATTCACGAGCCGGGAGTGATTCCGCCCGGCAGCGCTCCGGTTCCCGCTTGCGAGTGGAGCCTGCCTTGGCTGTTCCCATTCCGTGGTGCTCTGACCGAGGGGGAACGTAGCGTTAGCTGCCGGGAGCGCCCCCGTAATCCCGAGGTGCGCGATCGGGTGCCTGTGGTTCCCGTCCTCGTCGCGCTCCCGAACGAACTCCACGGCACGACGCCGGAACTCCGGCAGGTGCGGTCCAGCATCTCGAACTCCTTCCATCGGCCTCAGCCGCAGACGGTAGGTGTCCGAGAAACCGGGGAGCTCCACACTGGCCTGCAACTTCGGTCCGTCCAGCCGGCAAGTGCACTTTTGTGATGCACAGTATTGTCCACTTCTGTGTACACCATTGTGGGATGACCGGGCGCGTGTTGCTCCTGACTCTGTTCTCTGTGCTCGTCGCCGACCAGGTGTCGAAGCACGTCGCGCGCCGGGCACTGGCCGATGACCGCCGCGACGGTCTAGTCGCGTTCCGGCTCGTGGCGAACCCCCGCCCTGGTCTCGTGCGGCTCCACCGCAACGTCGCGCTTGCACTCTGGGCGGTCGCCGTCGCCTACTCGGTCGTCGTCGTTCGACTCCTCGACGGGAGCGTCATCGGCGGCGTCGCGATCGGGCTCGCCATCGGCGGCGCGACCAGCAACCTCGTCGACCGCGTCACTCGCGGCGCGGTGACGGACTTCGTCTGCCTGTGGCGATGGCCGGCCTTTAACCTCGCCGACGTGGCGCTCGTGGCTGCGGTGCCGCTCGCGGTGGGCGCGCTCCTGTGAACGCGCGGCAGGAACCGGTCGAACGGCGCACCGCAGCGACGTTTCTCGGCCGGCGCGTGCTGTTCCACATCGGTCGCAGCCCCCTTCCTTCCTACGCCGCGATGTTGTACCTCGGCTGCGTGCTCGGCACCTGGGCCGGGGCGTGGATGGCGTCGCAGCGGGACCTCGACGTGAGCCGATTCGTCATCGCAACAATCGCACTGCTGCTGCCAGCGCTCGGTGGTTCGCGTGCGCTGTACGTGCTCCAGCACCGAGACCACTTCCGGGACGATCGTCGCGCGGTCATGCGCCGCGGTGCCGGTGGCGCGACGTTGTTCGGCGGCCTCGCACTCGTCATCCCCGTGTCGATCGTCGTGCTGTGGCTCGCCCACCTCCCCTACTGGCGCTTCTGGGACGCAGCGTCCGTCACGATGCTCGTCGGCCTCGCGATCACCCGCGTCGGCTGCTTGATGAACGGGTGCTGCGTCGGGCGCGCCACCCAAGGCTGGTACGGCGTGGTACTCCCAGACGTCCACGGCCGGTGGGAGCGCCGCATCCCGACGCAGCTGCTCGAGATAACGTTCGCGATCGTCATGCTGGCAATCGTCCTCACGGTGCAGCCGCATGTCGAGGTCGACGGTGTGATCTTCGCTGCCGTCGTCGGCTCCTACACGCTCGCTCGATTCGCGACCCGATCGTTACGCGCATGGCTCACGGCCCCACGAACGCTCACAGGACGGAGATCGCCGCTTTGAAATGCGCCTGCACACGGGCTCCAGCGAGCGGCAGCCCGTACACCGCCACCTCGTCGATCCGCCCGTGGAACGGCCGCACCGGTGTGGCATCGGGACCGGGGCCCGCGCCGATCCGTAGCCGCTCGGTCCCGTTGGCGACGTAGAACACGGGAACAGTTACCGATCCCACTGACTCGTCCGGCGTCGCATTGTCGGCGTTGACGTAGAGCCGCAGGCACTTCTCCTTCTGCGTGTACGTCATCACGACGTGACGCCAACCGTCGCGCTCGAGGCCGTCACCAAGTGCTGCCTCGAGCGTCGTGTCGGCACCCGGGTTGCCAAGTCGGGCCACGACCTTCGGTGTCGGCGTCATCACGACTTCCAGGCTGTATCCGCTCACCAGCGCGCCGGCCGACTCCTTGAACGACCCCACCACCACCTCCCGGCTCGCAATCGTCGGATCAGGGCGTACCCACGCCTCCACGGTCAGGTCGACGGGCGGGTTGAGCAGCAGGTGGTAGTCGACCTCCACGTAGCCGGTCGCACCGTCGAACTCCGCCGCACGATCGAGCGGATCCTGCCCGACCGAGAGCGCGCCCGGCACGGTGCGGTTGACCGCCGCAGGATTCACGTAGGCGCCGTCGTGGCGGTCGGCGGCCACGTTCGTGTGGACGTCAGCTGCCGTGACGCCTTGGTCGTCGAGGCGCCAGTACCCGCGGAGGTCCTCTGCTGGGCCGAAGCGAACTATATTGTCGTACTTCTTAGCGGCCGCTTCGGCAGCGGCATCCGCGGCAGCCGTGTCCTTGCCGATCTGCTCGCCCTCGGCACGACCGTCTGCAAAGCCCTCCTCCTTTCCGATCGCACGGCCTTCCTCCTTGCCCTTCAGGTACGGCCCCTCGCCGACGCAGCCGGCGAAGGAAAACAGCAGCACGACGGGGAGCACGAGGAGAGGCACCAGGACGAGCAGAATCGTGGTCATTGTGCCGCCTCCTCGTCTTCGATGGGCTCGAGCGAATCGGTGTCCAGCTCGTCGAAACCCGGACTTTCGCCGACCGCCGTCACGAAGCCGGAGCGGTCCACGTGCACGACGGTCGGCCACGTGCGGATCCCAAACCGATCGGTTATCGTCCCGGCTGCGTCCGGCATCGGCTGGACCGCGCCGCCGGCATTATCGGCGAGCTCGCGTGCAGTCGTACCATCGTCCCCGTCGACGACGAGGAAGACGAGCGGCTCTTCGTCGTCCGATGATCGCTCCAGCATCGGTGCGAGCGCGGCGTGCGACACGTCGGTGTCGTGACGGACGAAGGCGACGATCGCGTCGCGGCCCAGCCGACCGATCGGCGGGGACGGGCAGTCGCGCTCCAAGTCGCCGAGATCAACGAAGCCCGGCCGGAAGGCACCGATCACGGACGTCCCGGCGACGACCCCCGGGGCGAGCGAGTCGACGCGAACCGGTGGAGCCGTGATGAGCCCATGCTCGAGGGCCTGTGCAAGGGCGCCCTCGTCGATCGCGCCGTCGTGCATCCAGACGACCCCGCCTCCTGGCGACAGCAGCCGCCACGACGGCGCCACCGGTTCCGGACGTAGGTCGAACTCGCCTGCCCACTCACCCGCCACGTCCTCGTTGACCGTCACCGTCGCCCCGTACTCGCGCGACAGCTCGTCGGCCACCTCCGCAGCGCGACCACGGTCGTTGGCGAGCTCACCACGCGCGAACAGCACGAGCACGGTGAGGCCGGCCCCCTCGCGGTGGCACTCGCGCAGCGCGCCGTCCAAGCTCGCGCGGGTCCGTTCGTCGAATTCCTCGCGCACGTTCACGACGAGCAGGTTCGTCCGTGCCGGGACGAGCGTCGTCGATGCCCTCACCGACAGCTGCGGGAACCGCACCTCGCGGCTCAGCTCGGTCTCGTCGTAAAGCGAGAGGCGCGACCCGGGACGTTCGAGGAACCAGAGCCCGTAGCGGTGGCACATCGCCTTCGTCTCGACTCGGCGCAGCGCCCCGGTAATGGGATCGACGACGACGCCCCGCAGCACGAGACAGACCTTCCCCGAACCGTCGAGCCCGGGAAGTGGCGCCGACGCGATCGTGCCGAACTTGCCCTGGACCGGCAGCGTCGCCGGAGCACGAATCGGTCCTGGTCGAAGATCGGGCCACGCGCGCCGCCCGGAACCATCTCCCATCGCCACTCGAACGTGTCGATTCTACCACCCGGGATCCAGCTCGTGATCGCGACGTGACCGTTGCGCGACGCGTCCGGCGCGAACTCGACGACCGGCCGTCGTCGAGGCGACAGCACTACCCGGCCGAGCAGCACCACACCCTCTGGACGGAACTGTGCGCGCTCGAGCCACACGTCGCCTTGCGCGTCGATCGTGCGGATCTGCTGGACGAGCCCGTCCTTCGAAGCGATCATCGCGTCGAGCGACGGCTGCATCGACACGCACGCATTGTCGACTGCAAGCACCAGCGTCGACGCGACCGCGTTGTGGACGGCGTTGCGGACCGTGCCATGACCGAGGCCTGACGCCGACACGGTGACGGTGCCTGAGCCGCGCGAAAGCCACATCGCCTCCGCGCCGCCGTCGAAGTGGACCTGGATGTCCTGGACGATGTCGAACGTCGCGTCGGCGAGGATCGAGTTCGTCCGCGCGTCGCCGTGCGCCCGCACCCTGACCGTCGCCGAGCTGTCGGCCGGAATCCACTCGGCCGACGACGAGGTGATCCGCCCCCGGTACACGGTACTGACCGACGGGCCGAGGAACGACGTAATGGTGACCCCGACACTCGGGGCGATGGACCGGAGCGAGTCCAGCACCCCATCGACCGCAGCGAGCAAGGGCTCCACGGCAAAGGCAGCAGCGACGTCCGCCCCGTCGAGGAAGATGGCACCGACGCTCGCGATGTTGCCGTCGCCCTGCAGTCCGAACGTGACGGCGGAGTCGCCGCCACCGACGATCGAACGCAGGTGGCCGCGCCGGAACCGCTTGGAGACCGCGTGCGGCGTTGCCTCGAAACGGCCGTCGAGCAGTCCCACGATCTGGCGGCGGATCACCTCGCGCGTAGTGTCCAGATCGGCCACGGGGAAGACGCCGATCACCGGCACAAGTTCGCCTTCTGAGTCGTCCCAGTCCCCGTCGAAGCGAACGGAGTCGCGATCGACACGGATCCACAGGTAATCGTCGGCGAGCTTGGACCATCCCCAGCAGTTGCCCGGGATCTTCGCGATTCGGTAGTCGGCCCCCACCGTGCCGTGGATGTACCGCGGGAACGCCGCCGAGCCCGCGTCCCCGTCGAACGTCGCGCGCACGCCGACGTCCATATGGAACCGGTCTCTCGAGCCGTGGATCAGCGTGATGCGCGGCACCCCGACCTGCGCAGCGAGCCAGCCCACCACCCCATCGATCGGGTGATCGTCGCCTATACGGATGCGGACGAGATGCGGCAGCGTCGGACGCGCTTCGTCGCGACCGCCGTTTTGGTGCATGCTCGCCACCAACCGGTTGACGGTGGATCCGGCAACCTGCACGACGGCGTCGAAGTCCCCGGTGAGCCCGTTAGCCACGCATCCTCCTCCAACGCTCTTAGGGACCGATCGGAGTCGACGCCGATGAACCACACGCCGTTGGCCCGCAGAAAACACTAGTCGTGTTGAGCGGGGCCTTGTTCTTGCGGTGCCGATGGGGGTTCACGTCGCGGTGATCGAAGCGTCGGCGATCGCGGATTCGCCACAACACTGCCGCCGTATCAATCCTGATGCCATCCTGAAGGGCATGCCTATCGGCCGCTCCGAACGGCGCCATCAGTGGCTGCGGCAACCGCGGGGAGAACGGCGCCTATCTGAACCTGTATCACCCAAGTTTCACACAAGCTCGGTGGTGTGTCTCGACCTCGGCGGCTGAGGCGTTGTGCCGGAGCAAGCAAGGGCCGCGGGAGCTGCGATCAACTCGTCAAGACTCGTACTGGGCAACGGGCTCAACCCTCACCGGAGGCTCTTGCAGGGCGAGCTCCCTCGCGATCGCCGGGATCTCGGGATCCGCGAGGAACCATTCGTAGTCCTCGATCTTCCAGTCGAAGAACACCCACACCCGGTAGGGGTCATCGGGATCCCGGAAGACATGGGAACCCGTGCACCCGTACTGCTCCCGCTTCTCAGCGCCCTTCGTCGAGAAGGTCTTCAGGAACTGGTCGAAGTCGGCGACCTTGGCGATGGTGACGATCATGTCTCCTCCTCGCTCGGGTGCTGTTGCCGAACCGTACGAGAAGCGACGCCAACCTCGCACGCCCGACCCAGGGGAATGCGCTACCCGCTGCGGGCCCATGCCCAGCCGCCGGAGGGCTCGCTCAGTCCCTAGCCGCACCCTCTGGCGCGCTCCCGCAACGCGCGAGAAGCGAGCGCTGTTCTGCGTACAATGCGGCGGCTGCCGGGGAACGTGGAGTGCGGCGGTGGAACTCGGTCCGGCCGCCAGCCTTCCTGCTGCGTACAGCGACCTCTGCCGTGCGCCGCTTTACTAGTAGATGGTGATTTCGTACCGGCGGCGCAGCGCGTCTGCGTGTTGTCGTAGCCACGCTGGCCGGTCGGCGGATCCCCAGTCGTCCCAGAGATGACGGTAGGACATGGCGAGGAATCGCACCGTTGGGTCCTTGACGTTCTGTTCGAATTCGGCGAGCTCGGCGGCGTGGATCGAGCAGGCCGCGATCTCGGGCGCGTTGATGGGCTCCCAGTAGAGGTAGGCGAGCGTGACCCGTCGGTCTGGGAACTGGCTCCGCACACCGAGGTAGTGCTTGAGAAGCTGGGCCGCATCGAGGTGGCGGTAGCGGTGAGGGTCTTCGACGAGTCGCTTGTATTCGCCGCGCCACGTCGCGTGGGCTGATGCCATCGCCTTGCCATACGCGTCGCTGAAGTC
>JAHWKW010000044.1 GCA_019347675.1 Actinomycetota bacterium
GACAACTACTCCGCGCACAAGCACCAAGACGTGCACCAGTGGCTCGACAAGAATCCGCGGATCCACCTGCACTTCACTCCGACGTACTCGTCATGGATGAACCTCGTCGAGGTGTTCTTCGCGATCATCACCCGCCAAGCCATCCGCCGCGGCAGCTTCCGGTCCGTTAAAGACGTCACCGCCGCCATACGACGGTTCATCGACACCTGGAACGACCGCTGCGAACCGTTCGCATGGACCAAGACCGCCGACGAGATCCTCGACAAGGCCAACCGTCAAAACACGTCAGTTACGGAACACTAGGTGGTGCCGGGCATCAGGTCCATTTCGTGAAAGCCTGATGACCGCCATGATCCTCTTTTGTTGTTCCTGCCCCGGCTACCCGGCCGCGCCGCATGCTGGCGCGGATCGAGCTCGCCTCGCCTGATGAAGGCCACGGCGAGCAGCAGCGTCGACTGCAGTGCTAGGCGGGTTGTTGGTCCCCGACGGGTTGCTCGAGCAGGCGGATGAGGGCAGGGATGGGTACGACAAGGCGTCGGCCCGGTCGCACGGCGGGGATGTCGCCGCGCCTTGTGGCGTCGTAGGCGCAGCTCCGGCCCACGCCGAGGAGTTCGGCCGCCTCCTCGACGGTGAGTGTTGCGCGGTCGCGGATCTCGTCGAGTCCCATGTCGCCTCCTCGAACGGTTGCTTGGTCGTTCCCTCCTGAAGCGCAACAACTTTCGGCTGGCCACCTCACAGGGACCTCACAGGAGGCGGTCTCCGAGCCATCGGATGTCGCCGTGACACCTCACAAGCCAACGGCAGCGCACTCTGGAGTGCGGCATCCGCGCGCCGTCCGGCGCAGTCCTCGATTCGCCTGACAGAGCCCCCGGACCCTCGGAAAGCCCGCTGGGCGGCCGTCCGACGGCCTCGTTGAGGCCTCACAAGCACCTCACAGAGCCTTCCGCGCCCGTCTTGTGAGTTGTGTGTGAGGTCTAGATCGGAGCTTCCTCGCGATCGACGACCGCGAGGAGCGCCCGATGCACGACCACCCCGACACGATCATCGACGACCTCGACCACGAGTGGCAGCGACTTCTCGCCACCGGGTCGGTCGACCGAGCGCTGGCTGGTTGGCGCCACGAGGACGTCCGCCTGGTCGCGTTCTCGAGCACCACGGAGCTGTTCTTGTTTCTGGAGGACCCGCGGACCCCTTGCTGCAGTCAGGACGACGTGCTGGTCGCCCTGCTCACGATCGGGCGTCGCGACCCCCTGGCCTCCCGCGTGGTGCTCCAACGGTTCGTTCCCGCACTCAAGCGGATGGTCGCGTGGGACCAGCCGTTCCCAATCTCGGAGTGGGCCTGCCACGTCGTGGCCGAGGCCTTCGAGGTCGCCGCCACCTACCCCGTCGAGCGGCGCCCCGAGCGGGTCGCAGCCAACGTCGTCATGGACGTCCGCAAACGCCTGTACGCGCTGCTGGCGGATCACCAGACGTCGCAGGCGGAGTTGGCCCACCAGCCGTTCATCGGCGTTGCGGCCGTGCCCGATCCCGCTGAGGGGATCGAGGCCGCCCAGCTCATCGACTGGGGGCGCCGCGAGACCGGGCTCCGCCCGGACGTGGCCGCGCTGATCGTCGCGACGCGCGTCCTCGGCTTCACGGTCAAGGAACTCGCCCACCGCCTTGGCGTGCCGAGCGCGCGGCTCCGGCAGCGGATCTCACGCGGCGAGCAGCGCTTCCGCGAGGTCGTGCCCGCTGTCTGAAACCGCCTGTCACACGGCGCCCCGTTTTCCGGCCTCCATCCATGAGGCGATCCGGGAAGCCGGGGCCGGGCGCAGCAAGAGGAGAAGCCCATGAGGACCGACGAGCCAGGCAACGGCATCACGCAGATCGGTGATACGGGAGCGAGCACGAGAGAGTTGCTTCGGCGGTTGACCGACCTCGGGATGGGAGAGGTCGCGGCGGCCCAGCTCGTCCTCACATCACCCGATCGCGTGCTCGCGCGCGCCATCGACGCTTTCGAGCTGACGGCCGACGACGCTCCGGTCGACGCCCGCAGGTGGATCGCCGCAGCCGTCGAGGACCCCGAACGCATCGAGGATGTCCTCGAGCGGCGTCGTGGCTGGGACGCCTGGCGTCGGATGCACCGGTCGTGGGAAGCCGCCGACGCTGACCGTGCCGAGCAGGAGCGCCGCTCCCACGGCTGGGGCGCCGCAATCTCCGAAGCGCTCGACGACCGGAAGTTCCTGCGTGCCGTTGAACGGGTCAGCGAGCCCATCCGCGTGCTCGGTCGCCGCTCCCTCCGCGTCGCACGCGCGCAGCTTCTCGCGTGGGCGGTGGCGGTGCACGGCGCACAGCCGGACGTGCCACTCGCCGTCGCGCTGGCGGCCGACCTCGCCGGAGAGGGGACCACACCCGACCGGCTCGACGGGGGCCTTCCGGAACCGCCCGCCCGCGTCGACGGCCGGGACAACCTCGACGAGCGGCTGGCGGCGTCGATCGACCAGCTCGCCGAGGTCGAGCACGAACTGCCGCCCGAACCGACGCCGGCGCCCGTGCCGTCCACCGCTCGCACGCCCGAGCGGACGATCGAGCGCTCGCTCGATCGGGGGTGGTGACGATGGCTGCCGTCGACCCCGCCCGCCCCATCACGTCCGCGGACGACCTGGCCGTGAGCATCGCCGCGCAGCTGTGCTGGCACGCCTTCCGGATCTGCCAGGCGATGGCCGCCAGCCTCGACGGCCTGCAGGACGACCTGGCCGAGATCTCCCGCCACTGCGACGCGCTCATCGAGATGGCGCTCGACCTCGACCGCCAGGCGGAGGACGACGCTCACCCCGCGGGGGTCTGCGATGACCGCCCCGCATGAGACGCCGGAGTTCCAGCACTCGGTCGAGTACACCGTCGAGCTCACCTTCCGGGTCGAGGGCAGCGCCCGCTGGCAGACCGCCTACCGCAGGGCGGAACGCATCGCGGAGCGCCTCGCCAACTACGCCACCCGCGCCGCTCACGTCGTCGAGGTGCACGCCACCGGTGGACCGTCCACCGAGGGCGAGATCGTCACCCGCGACCGCGTCCGGTTCTCCGAGGCGAACACCGGACGCGGCATCTACGGCGACACCTCGAAGCTCGATCGCTGGATCGACCCGGAGTTCGAGCGAGCCCTCGACTCGCTCGCCCGCGCCAACGCCGAGGCCCGCGCCCGCCGCAACGCCGACCGTGAGCGTCGGCAGGCCGTCAGCTGCCCCAACACCTACCGGATGGACCACGAGGCTCCACGCGACTGCGCCTGCGTCTACTGCGCCCCCGGCCGGCATCTCGACAGCCACACCGGTCTCGCCTCGGGCGTGCAGTTCCTGACGCCCCGTTGCCTGTGCGGCGCGCCCACCGCCGGCTGGCACCAGCGCTGCTCGCGCCACCGCGACCTCGAACTGGTCGTCCTCGACGGCGACCCGCCCGACCTCGCCCGCTTCGCCGACCTACTCGCACGGGAGCCCCGGGAGCCCGACCGGCGCCCCGAGCAGCCGCCGCCGGGACCACCCGGCCACGGCGGCCCGGAGCTGCCCCCGATCGACCGCTGAACCAGGAGGAGGAACCTATGAGCGACTACACGATCAGGCTGGACTGGCCAGCGGCGGACCTGCTGGCCTACGCGCTCCAGCGCACGATGGACGACCTCGAGGCGCGTGCCATCGTCGCTGAGCACCACGACCTCGAGTTGGGTCCTGCCAGCGCCGCGGAGTACCGCGCCGACATCCAGCGGCTGCGCGGCGTACTCGACCAGATCTCGCCCGGTATCCGCCCGCCGGATCCGGAGCAGGCCGCTGTCCGGTGGCTCGACGGCATCTACACGATCGCTGGCGGCGAGCCCGTCGCGATGGTGTCCAAGCGTCACGTGCGCGGGATCCTCGACGCCACGTTCGCGCTGTTGGACGCGGGTCTGCTGTCGCCCGACCACGCTCAGGAGCTGCTCGAGACGGCACTGGAGCGCGGGAGCCATCGGCGGAGCGCTCAGCCTTCGTCGGGGCCCTCCTGGCGCCCCATGGGCATGATTGCCTCCAATCCAGTCCTCGCACACATTTCGCACACGAACGTGTGAGAATACGGTCGCACGTGCCGGGACGGGCGGGGATGTGGATCCCGCGGCACATGGCTCCAAGTCCAGCTTCGGTGGGATTCTCAGGCGTCGGCCGGAACCTGTCGGGACGCGCGTAGGTTGACTCATAATCCGTTGGTTGCAGGTTCGATCCCTGCCGGGCCCACCATCGTCAGGACCGCGAAAGCCCAGGTCAGGGCACCTAACAAGCTCTCTTGTGAGGTGCTTGTGAGGTACCGCGGGCAGGGTTCTTGCTAACGGTTTGTTAACGAGCCCCTGACATCGGACATCGGTCACGACGTCGGGTCCGGCCTTGTCCACAGGGTCGACGCGTTCGCGTGTCACACGAACCGCCTCGAAGCGGCCTCCATGGAGTGACAGGAGGTCGACAGATGAGAGGACACGTCTACAAGCGCGGCGAGACCTGGACCGCGGTGTTCGACGTCGGCGAGCAGCCCCGCACGCGCTGCACGTCGTGCGACTGGAAGAGCTGGGGCGTGAGCGCCCGGTCCCGCTGCCCGGAGTGTCGCGAGCCGGTCGAGGTCCGCCGCGAGCGTCGGCAGCGGTCGAAGGGCGGCTTCCCGACTAAGGCAGCCGCCGAGGACCACCTCGCCCTGCGGCTGGCGGAGATCGCCCGCGGGGCGCACGTGATCCCGAACGACATCACGGTCGGCGAGTACCTGTCCCGCTGGCTCGAGGTCCAGCGCAGCCAGCTGGAGCCGACCACCTGGGTCAACTACCGCCGGCGCATCGCCCGGTACTTCGAGCCTGCGCTCGGCGGGATCCCGCTCCAGGCGCTGCGCGTGCAGCACCTCAACGCGCTGTACGCCGAGATCAAGGAGCGAGGCGGGGCCAAGGGCCAGCCGCTGTCCGTCGCGACCGTGCGGCGCCTCCACGCCGTCCTGCACAAGGCGCTGAACGACGCCGCGAAGCAGGACCTCGTGGCCTACAACGTCGCGAGCAAGGCGACGCTCCCGAAGCGCGACATCCACCTCGACGAGCCCAACGACAAGCGCTTCAAGGCGTGGAACGCCGAGGAGCTACGCAACTTCCTCTCGCTGATCGAGGGGCATCCGCTCGAGCCGGCGTTCGTGCTCGCCGCCAACACCGGGATGCGGCGGGGCGAGCTGGCCGGGCTGATCTGGGAGGACGTCGACCTCGACGGCCGCCAGCTCTATGTCCGCCACGCCCTGGGCTACGTGAACAAGCGGGCGTACCTGAAGGCGCCGAAGACCAACCGACCGCGCACGATCAGCATCGACGCCGGCACCGTCGCCGCGCTACGGGTCCGTCGCCGCGTTCAGGCGGCCGACAAGCTCGCGTGGCCCGGGGAGTGGGCCAACGAGTGGGGACTGGTCTTCACGCGCGAGGACGGTCGCTGGATCAACCCGATGCAGTACACGGACAAGTTCCGCAAGCTCGTCGAGGCCTCGGACCTGCCCCGGATAACGCTGCACGACCTCCGCCACACGCACGCCACGTTGATGCTCCAGGCCGGCGTCCCGGTGAAGGTCGTCGCCGACCGTCTCGGTCACGCCGACATCTCCATGACCCTCAACACCTACGCCCACGTCCTGCCAGCCATGGACGAGCAAGCCGTCGCCGCCTTCGTCCATCACGTCTACCGAGACCGCGATGTCCACTGACCTCCGTTCCATCCCCTCTCCGATCCCTCCTTCCCTTCCCACGTCCTCATCCCCACGACCCCTGCCCATCCCAGACCCCCCTATCTACCCACTGACCTTCTCCCGACCCGAGCCCCTTATCCCCTTCCAGACCCCCATCGATCCACCCCCTCCTAGCGCCTCACAGACTTGCACCGGGGTGCGCAGGTCGACGCGTCAACGCGTCGACGGCGCTTCCGCGGAAGCGCCGAGCCCGTCCACGACCAGGAGGTGACCGATGAGCCGCGACCAGCAGACTGCCCGCGTCAACGTCAGCGACGACGAGTGGATCGAGTTCCGGACGCTCGCGATGCGCAAGCGCCGGAGCATCGCGGACTACCTCGGCGATCTCGTCCGCCGCGAACTCGACGGGTCGACGGAACCGACGGACGAGCCATGCGACGAGAAGTCCGAGTCAGCTCGCCGACACTCCCCGCCTCGCGTCCGGCTCGCCGACCAGGAGCTGCTCACCGGTCTCCCGCGGCCGCGACCGGAGTCGCCAGCATGGGATGAGTGACCGGCCTCCCGAGGCCCTCGGAAGTACCCTGTTCGGACTCGGCATATGCGACGACTTGCGATGAGCGACGACCAGCGCGACCTGATCGTCCGTGACCCGAACATCTGTCACGGGCAGGCGACCGTGCGCGGGACCCGGATCATGGTCAGCGTCGTCCTCGACGCTCTCGCCGACGGGATGACCGAGGAAGAGATCATCGCCGAGTACCCGACGCTCACCGTCGAGGGCATCCGCGCGGCCGCCGCCTACGGTGCCGAGCTCGCCCGTGATGAATACCCGGCAGTGGCGGCTCGGCCTTATGACCGGTTGGTGGCTAAGGCAGTCATAGAACCGGTAACCGCTCCGAACCGGACGCGTCCCAAGCGGACTCCTGCCGAAGGGTCCGTGAGCGAACTCGTCGCGGAGCAGCGCCGGTAGCTACGCCGATGCGATGATGTCAGGCCGGAGGTCGGTCAACAGCGTCGACGCAGCTTTGATTTAGATCTCGTCCCACTCACCCGGAGTAGCGGTGGTTTGGCTTGTGGTCGAGCACCTCATGGATGAACTCGCCGCGAGATTGCCCAGGAGCGGTAAATGCTTCCCAGACGTCGGGAGGGCATGCTTCGTAGCACCACTCTGTGCCGTCCGGGAAGCGTACGAAGATGGCTTCGGCATCAACGTCGTAGGCTTCGGCCACGATTCGGCTCGAGTCGGCAGGTCGCCATTCAGGTGTCATCGTCTTCCTCGTCTCCCTCCGCGTATGTTCCGCGCCAAGCCGCGATTGCTGGGACCAAGTCGGGCAATTCGGGGTCTTGTCGCCATGACTCAAGTGACGGGTCATCAGCGAGCGGAAGCGGTGACGGGCGTTCGATCAGCGTCCGAGCTGGGAGGACAAGCGCTTCTCCGCTGACGACTGCCTCGCCCGTCCGAAGCGACGGCAGGACTGCCGCGAGCTCTGTCACGCTGTCAGGTAGAGCATGTCGGATCTTCCCTTGGTCGGCGCTGTTAGTGAGCCGAAGTGCGACGAGGGTGCCCGACTGAGCAAGAGCTGTGTCGGGCAGCTCAGAAGGTCGCTGCGTGACAAGGAGAAGCCCTACCCCGTACTTGCGACCCTCGCGAGCGATACGGTTAGCAGCCTCGTGAGCTGTTGCGGCCGCGCTCTCGCCTAGTGTCCTGTCCGATTGAAGCGCTACATTATTGTTCGGTGCCGGTTGCTTGGAGTATGTCGCCGCAGTAGCGGCCGATCGACCCCAGGATCTCTTCGCTGGTCTTGGTCCACACGAACGGTTTGGGGTCGTCGTTCCAGACCTGGATCCAGC
>JAHWKW010000045.1 GCA_019347675.1 Actinomycetota bacterium
GTCCATGCCCCCAGTGTGGCCGTTGGCCACGGACGCGTTGGTTGTCATTGTTCCCGTGTCCCATCTCGCCCTCAGACTCGTTCATTATCGGCCTGGAGCTTGTCCCACGAGAGCTTGACACGGAGGGCTGCCGACAGGGGGCGCTTGTGCGCGTCACTCGCCGGACTGCGCAGCCCAGCGGCGCCAGCGCTCAGCACGCGCCTCGGGTGAGTCACCTGGTCGGGACAGGGACTCGCGCGCCAGCTTCTCCAGCGCCTGTTCGGCCACGTCGGCGACGAGCTCGGGCGGGTGACCGATGGCGACCTGGTTGCTGGTCAGCCCGTCGACCAGCGCCTGGATGCCATCGCGGCGGTTCCGCCTCGCCAGCGCGCCCGCTGCGGTGACGCGGATGCGCAGGTCCGGGTCGTCGAGCGCAGCGGTGAGGATCTCCTCCTGCCCGATCTCGTCGGCAGCCGCCACCGCCACCCACCGCACGACCGGGTGTTCGTCCCGGGCGGCTTGTTCGATGGCGTCGGCTGCCTTGGGCCCGGCGGCGCCGAGGATCCGTACCGCTGCGGACATGCTGGCCGGGGACCCGTCCCGCACGGCCTCGATTGTGTCCTCGATGGATCGGTCACCATCCTCGACCATGCGCTCCTCCTCTGCGGGCAGCTGCACGGGCGCTTTGACTAGTAGAGGCAGCGGCAGCACCAGCCGGAGCACGTCCGTGAGCCAGTGCAGCGGCCGGATCAGGCAGCACCACCACGGGCAGGTTGCGCCGAGCCCGTTCATGATGGCGTCGACGTGGCTTTGCAGGGCAGCGACGTTGGCCCACGTCTGGGCCATGATGCTCTGCGGCTGGCCCGCGGGCTGCGGGTTGAGGTTGCGGTAGGAGTTGCCCGGCCCGTTGTAGTCGTACTCGTCAGGCAGGCTGAGGAGGTGGCCGGACTCGTGGGCGATGACGTTGCCGGTGTCCTGGGCGTCCCAGCGGCCGCCGGTGCAACCGGGTCCGAGCCGGTTGACGAACGAGGTCTGGGGCCCGGCGACGACGTTGATCTGATGGAAGTTCGCGGTGCCGGACCCGACCCGGGTGATGACCTCGAAGGACACGGCGCAGCAGCCGAAGTGCTGGTGACCGTGCGACCCATTCCACATCGACTCGGTGGCGGTCTCCCACCCGTTGATCATGGTGGCGAACGCACCGCCGGCCAGGCTGGCGTTGTTCTGGAACTCGACCCGCAGCGCGACGGTGAACGCGCACAAGCGCCGTGAGGATGTGGTGCACATCGGAGTGTCCTACTCCTGCGTCTCGCAGACACCGAACCCGCTGCGCCTCCGAGGCTAGCTGCGGGGAGGATCCAGGCGAAGGGTTCCTCGGCGGTGTCCGCGTTGAGAGCGAACCACAAGAGTCGACCTCACGGCTGGAGGTTCCGATTCTCGCCCCGGGGCACCTGAGGGTAGCGGTTCGCAATGACCAGCATACGATCTCGTTGCTCATCGCTATGGCGCAACCTCGAGGTCGGTCGATGCCGTAGCCGAGCGAACTACCGCATGGCTAGCCGACGTGTACGCCAGCGCGTCGGATCTACGGTCGCGCGCGTCGGGCAGGCCACGACGCCGTACCGAGGGGCACGCCGCTGTCGCTCATCGCGATAACCTCGAGGGCAGGATCCGGCACCGCCGCGACGAACACAGAAACCGTCGGGTACGGCGCGGGCGTGTCGTAGGGCGCGGCCCTGTCCAAGAATCCGTCCGTCGACCACACGTCTCGGCTCGTGAGCACAAGACTTCCGAGGGCTCCGGCCGGTCGAATGCGCCATTCACCAAGCGAAGGTGTACTCGGCGCGAAGTCCGCGACGATGCCGAAGCAGCCGAACCCGCCGGGCAGTGCTGCCTGAACGCCTCGCGTCCCGCCCAGGTAGCACTCGAAGTAGGCAGCTGCGACCTACCGCGTGCCCACTGGACCTCGTCAGGGTTCGGCATCACCGGTTTCTCGAACATGACGAGACTCCAATCCACGCCAGCCCTCATCCGCTGCGCAACCGCCATCTTCCGAGAAGTGACGTCCGGCTCGTGGATAACCACGGCACGGTCGATGTACGGCTCCCGACCGAGGTCTGGAGCAAGCCGTTGCCACCCTTGCTCCCGTCAGACGTCGTGACTCCTGGACTCGGTCGAACGGCGAAAGTCAATCGCAAGCGGGCGGAGCCTGACGGCCGTTCTGCATGGCACGCTACCGCTGTATGGCGCCACAGTTGAACTCTCGGCGCGGTGGGCGGTCGTTTGTGCCGTGATCGTGGAACGCCTCACCACATACTCGCAGGCGGCTACAGGTTGGGTCGCGAGTCAATCGAGGTGGTACTCGGCAGGGATGCTCGTTCCGCTGGGGGTGCCACATCACAGAAGGCGTGCCCGGTGCGTTGCACGGAACGTACGCTGATGGCATGGGTGGTGATGCGGGCGGGACCGGGGAGACGGTACGGGCCGCGGAGGTTGTGGCGGCGGCGTGTCTGGCCACGGACCTGGGGATGGGGCTTCCGTTCGAGCACGGCCTGCATGCCACGCTGATGGCGATGCGGCTGGGGGAACTGCTGGAAGTCGACCGGGAGACGGCGAGGCAGACGTATTACGGGTCGTTGCTGATGTACTCGGGATGCACCACCGACGCTGGCGTCCTCGCGGACATCGTCGGCGGGTCGATGACCGAGACGGCTGGGCCGACCCTGTTCGGGTCACGGGTGCAGTCCCTGGCCGGGCTCGTGAGGGCCCTTCCTCCGCCCGACAGCCCGTCGTATCGGCGTGCCTACGAGACCGCGACGCGGCTTCCGCGGTTCCTGATGATCGCCAGGCCGCATCTGCGCGCCGTCTGCGAGGTGGCGGAGATGCTCGCGGAACGCCTGGGCCTCCCGCCGTCCGTCCAGGCGCTGTTTGAGTTCATGACCGAGCGGTGGGACGGGCACGGGCTCCTCGGGCGTGCGGAAGGCAACGGGATCCCGTTGGCGTTGCGCATCGCCCAGGTCGCTCGGGACGCCGCCATCCAGCGGCACGTGGGAGGAGCGGGCGACGCCGTGGACGTCATCCGTGATCGCGCTGGCGGCGCCTTTGACCCCGTGGTGGCTCGACGGTTCGCCGACGACGCACGGAAGATCATGTTGGAGGTCGACACGTCCGGTTCGGCGTGGGAGACGACCCTTGCGACCGAACCCCACCCGTGGCTGTCCCTGGAGGGCCACGAGATTGATCGGGCGCTCGCGGCCGTCGGGGACTTCGCAGACCTGATCTCGCCGTGGCTGGCGGGGCACTCGGCGGGGGTTGCTCGACTGGCGACCGCCGCGGGCCAGCGCTGTGGCTTCAGTGCGTCCGACGTTTCCCTGGTGGGACGGGCAGCGCTCGTCCACGATGTTGGGCGGGTGGCCGTCTCCCCACGGACCTGGGCGAAGCCTGGACCGCTGAGTGCCGACGAGTGTGAGCAGGTCAGGCTGCACGCCTACCACGCGGAACGGATCCTGGGAAGGGGCGACGTGCTCGCTGCGCTGGGGCCGACTGCCGGTGCCCACCACGAGCGCCTCGACGGGAGCGGGTACCACCGCAACGCCACCGGTACCTCGTTGCCCCCGACCGCTCGACTGCTGGCCACCGCCGATGCATTCACAGCGATGACCGAACGGAGGCCACATCGCGACGCCATCCGCGCGGACGAAGCCGCCGAGATCCTGCGCCGGGAGACCAACACCGGACGACACGACCCGGACATGCTCGCGGGAGTGCTCGAGGCTGCCGGACAGCCCGTTCCCCAGGTGGAGCGTCCGGCAGGGCTGACGGAGCGGGAGGTGGAGGTGGTCCGCCTGCTGGCGCGAGGTCGTCAGACCAATCAGGTCGCCCGCACGCTCGGCATCTCCGTGAAGACTGCCGACCATCACATCCAGAACGCCTACCGCAAGATGGACGTCTCCACGCGGGCCGGTGCGACCCTGTTCGCCATGGAACACGGTCTGGTCACGTAGGGAGAACTCCCTATTCCCTCCCGACGGGTGTCTTCGTACGGTCGAAGAGGACGGCAGGGAGGGGTTCATGGACGGCCATCACGTCGACACCGTTGTGATCGGCGGCAGCCAGTCGGGTCTGGCGGTCGGCTACCACCTCAAGCAGCAGGGCCTGCCGTTCGTGATCCTGGACGCGTGCGACAGGATCGGTGACGCCTGGCGCAACCGATACGACTCCCTGCGCCTGTTCACGCCACGTCGATACGACGGACTGCCGGGGATGCCGTTTCCGGGATCGCCTTCCTCGTACCCGACCAAGGACGAAGCCGCCGACTACCTGGAGGCCTACGCCCACGAGTTCGAACTCCCCGTCCGAACCGGCGTGCACGTCGACCGGCTGTCCCGCCTGGGAGACCAGTTCGAGGTGTCGTTGGACGGATCCATGGTGGTCGCGGAGAACGTTGTCGTGGCCACCGGTGTCTACCGCCACCGGAAGATTCCGCCGTTTGCGCGCGACCTCGGTGACGGCATCGTCCAGCTCCACTCCAGAGACTACCGTAACCGATCTCAACTGCAGTCCGGGCCGGTACTGGTCGTCGGGGCCGGAAACTCCGGTACCGAAGTGGCGCTGGACCTGGCTCCCCATCACTGGACCTGGCTGTCTGGCCGGGATCCCGGGCAGGAGCCATCGCTGGGCCGGCCCGGAAGTTTCGGTGACCGGGTGCTGAAGGCCGTGATGTGGACCGTGGCGACACGGGTGCTGGTGGTGACGAACCCGCTGGGCCGGAAGGCTCGCGACCACTTCCTCGACCCCCCGCGTGGCATTCCGTTGGGCGGCGGGCGACGCAAGCAGATCAGGATCGCGGGAATCGAGCGCGTCCCATCGACGGTGGGCGTGCAGGCGGGCCATCCGGTGCTGGAGGACGGGACCACCCTGGAGGTGGCCAACGTCGTCTGGTGCACGGGCTACACGCCCGACTACGCGTGGATCGACCTGCCGCTGCCGACACAGCACGGGTTCCCGGTCCACGATCGTGGCGTCGTCGAGTCGATCCCGGGCCTGTACTTCGTTGGGCTGCTGTTCCTCCGGTCGCTCAGTTCGGCGCTGCTGGGCGGCGTGGGCCCAGACGCCGCGTACATCGCCGAACACATCGCGTCGGCACGACCACGCAGCCGCAGCCCCAGCACGACACGCCGCGCCGGGAAGGCATCGTCCCATCACCCCCCGCCGTCCCGGCCGACCCCGCGCGAAAGGAGACAGGCCTGATGTCCCCCAGTGCTCGCACCGAGGTTTCCGCCAGCACGGCCACGCCCCGTGGACGCCTGGTCGCGGCGGCCTTGGCCAGCGACCATCGCCGACAGGTCGCCGGCATCCCGACTGCCCTGCTCAAGGCGGGCGATGGCCCGCCCGTCGTGTTCCTCCAGGGCGAATTCGGACCGGTCTGGTGGCGAGTGATCCCCGACCTGCTGGCCACCCATCGGGTCATCGCACCCGACCTGCCGGGGCTTGGCGCATCGGAGTTGCCAGCTGGCCGCTTTGACCGGGACATCGTCCTGGCCTGGCTGGAGGACCTGGTCGAGCAGACCTGCACGCAACCACCTGTCCTTGTCGGCAAGGGCCCGGGCGGGGCGATCGCAGCCCGGTTCGCGGCCCGCCGCGGCGACCACCTCGCCGGTCTCGTGCTCGTGGACAGCCTGGGGTTGGCACCGTTCCGCCCACCTCCCGGGCTGGCCCTGACCTTTCTCCGGGTCCTGCTCCGTCCCAGCGAACAGAACCTGGAACGAGGTTTCCGCAACTATTGCTTCGTGGACCTCGATGGTGCCCGCAGGGACATGGGAGAGACCTACCAGGCGATGGTCGACTATGCCGTCGAATGCTTCCGCACACCTCGCGTGCGGACGGCAACACGCCGCCTGGCCCGGGCGTTCGGCTCTCCGATCGCGCCGACCGAGCTCGAACGCATCAGCATCCCAACGTCCCTCATCTGGGGACGCCACGACGTCGGCGTGCCGGTGGCGGTCGCCCAGGCCGCCAGCAACCGGTACAACTGGCCGCTGCACGTCATCGAGGATGCCCGCGATGACCCCGCCCTCGAACAGCCGGCCGCCTTCCTTGATGCGCTGCGCACCACGCTGACCGGGAGCCGCACCGGCCCAGCCACCGAACCCGACGGACCAGATCGTACGGCGACGTGAGGCTGGACCCGCGGGGCGTCTTCCTGAGTCCCTCACTACCGGAGACCTCGCGGCAACTTTGTGCGCGAAGCGACATCCGCTGACCCCCCGTAACGAACCCTCTGTGTGTCAAGTGCGGTGTCGGGTGGGAACTCTGAGGGCGTGATAAGGCCAGCCCAGCGACACGCTGGGCTGCGATGTAGGGTCGTTCCCGGATCCGGGTGTGACCTGGCGTCAGCCCTCGAGGCTGGCGTGTCCCCCGGATCCGCTCACGCTGCGGCTGGCGCGGCGCACCGCTCGGCAGCGGCGTCGTCGACCAGGTGCCGGTAGATCACGTTGCACAGTTGACGCTTGAGGGCGCGCATCGCTTCTCGTCGGGACTTGCCCTCGGCGAGGCGTCGATCGACGTAGACGCGACCGGGACTCGTGTGGGACAGCTGGCTGAGCACGACCATGTGGATGGCAGCGTTGAGCCGGCGATTGCCGCGGCGTGAGAGCCGGTGGCGCGACACGTCACCCGAGGACGCCTCGATCGGTGCGGTGCCTGCGTAGCTCGCAAAGTGGGCGCGCGAGGGGAACCGGTGGATGTCGCCAGCGTGTCCGATGATCACCGCAGCCAGGATCGGTCCGACGCCGACCACGTCGGTCAGTGTGGTCCTCGAGGCGGTGACGGCTTCGACGATGCGCTGGTCAATGTCGATCAGCTGCTTGTCGACCTTCCGCAGGTCGACCAAGAGCTCGTGGGCTAGCTGCTTGCGTTGCACGGCGACCACGCCGTCGGGGCGAATCCGCTGCAGCAGCCGGCTGCCCCGTTCCGCCGTCAGATGCAGCGCAGCACCACCTGGGCGCAGGTGACGTAGATGGTTGTGGAGCCGACACACGGTCCTGTTGCGTGACGCTGAGAGCTGATCACGGCGATCTGACAGCATCCGCAGCACCACGGTGACGTCCTCAGCGCCGACCTCGCGCAGCCGACCGTG
>JAHWKW010000046.1 GCA_019347675.1 Actinomycetota bacterium
TAACGACACCGAGGGATTCGCGCTCGCAGCCCATCCGGACCAGTCGCAGGGGCGCCCACAGACAAAGGTCGGGCTCATACAGCGCCCATCGTCCAAGAAACGGCCTGCCCAATCTGCGTTCTCCCAGAAGGCCCCTGACTCCGGCCCGGCGACCGTAGCCCCAGACCCGGACGAGACCTTCACGCCGCAGTTTCATGCCCCGACGAGGGGCAGCGGCGTGCGCTTCGGGCGGCCGTGGCTCCCGGAGGGCATGGAAAGCAGCAGGCGGCTCGGAGACCGCGTGCGTCACCCAGAGGCGGTCACGAGGTTCGCGAGCTTCTCGACGGCGGCGTTCCAGCCGGCTTCTGCCTGACCGCGACCTGGTGACGGGTACGGTTCGTCGCTGAGCGTCATGCGCGTCTTGTCTCCATGGTCGTGGAGCTCCACGCGCGTGAGAACGTCGTGGGGCATGCCCATCTCCGGCAGGGCGGGGCAGCGGAGCACGAGGAGTCGGGCACGACCAGCTCGATGATCTCGTAGCGCAGCGGGTAGCGCGTGCCGTTCTGGCGGTCGATCATCACCAGCTCGTAGCGTCCGCCGACACGGAGGGCGACGTGCACGCGCTCGGCCGCCAGTCACCAAGCCGCTAGCGGTACGGCTCCCGAGGACGGCCTCGCCGGAGCTCGCCCGTGGTGGACGTCGAGTACGGCGAGGAGACCCTGCAGGTGCTCGATGCCCTGGACCGATACGGGCCCCCAGAGGACGAGGCGGTCAGTCGGATCCTTCGCCGGTTGGCGGTTCGCCTGGCGACGGCGAGCTTCTGGCAGGGCGCGGCGCCCGCCGTGGTCGTCACGGCGCACGACCCGGAGGACCTGGCCGCCGACATCCGTGCGTGCACCACGGTGGACGAGCGACGGGAACTTGAGCGGCTCGGCTACCTCGACGCCTAGCGATCGAGGGCCGAGCGAACTCCCAGCAGTCTCGCCTCGGGGTCAACCGGCCGCTACGAGCGGTGGCTTCCGGTCCTCCTCCACCGGCGCGGGGTCCGGATCGGCTCCCATCCCGGCTTCCGGGAGCCCCGCCTCTGCCTCCGGGTCGATGGTGGGCAGGCGGCGGTCGAGCCAGCCCGGGAGCCACCAGTTGGCGTCGCCGAGCAGCTTCATCGTCGCCGGCACCAGGACCATTCGCACGATCGATGCGTCGACGGCGATGGCGGTCGCCAGGCCGAGGCCGAACATCTTGGTCGAGGGGTCGTCGCTCACGACGAAGCCGAGGAACAGCAGGATCATGATCAGGGCGGCCGAGGTGATCACCCGGGCCGTGGTCGCCAGACCGTGGATCACGGACGCGTCGTTGTCGCCTGTCCTCAGGTAGTGCTCACGCACGCGGGACAACAGGAAGACCTCGTAGTCCATCGACAGCCCGAACAGGATCGCGAACATGAAGATGGGGATGAAGGGGATGACGGGCACGGTCGTCTCCAGCCCGATCAGGCCGGCGCCCCATCCCCACTGGAAGACCATGACCAGCACCCCGTAGGCGGCACCGATGCTCAGCAGGTTCATCACCGCGGCCTTGAGCGGGACGAGCAGCGAGCGGAAGACCACGGTGAGCAACAGGAAGGACAGCAGGACGACCGCGGCGACGAACAGCGGCAGCCGGTCGGTGACCCGGTCGCCGAGGTCGACCCAGGTCGCCGTCTGGCCGCCGACGTGGGCCCGGGCCGGCGATCCGACGAGGGCCGACGGGAGCACCTCGGTCCGGAGACGCGCGATCGTGTCGCTCGTCGCCTCGTCCTGCGGTGAGGTCGTCGGGAACGCCAGGAGCGCCGCCACGCCGGCCTCGGCGTCGATCTCGGGGGCAGCCACCCGGGCGATCCCCGCGTCGGCCGCGATGGCGCGCACGAGGGGGTCGACCACGCCGGGGTCCTTTGCGGTGGCGACCGCGATCACCAGCGGGCCGTTGCTGCCGGGCCCGAATCCGTCGGCCACCAGGTCGTAGGCCCGGCGCTCGGTCCGCGTCTCGGGCAGGGTGCCCTCGTCCGGGAAGCCCAGCTGGAGGTCGAGCACCGGTGCGGTCAGCGCCAGGAGCAGGATCGTGACGCCGACGACCGACGCCCACGCGTTCCTCGACACGGCCTGGCCCCACCGCGTCCAGCGCGGGCTCACCGCCGGGCGCGCGGCGGTCCGGCGGCGCCGCCGCCCGCGGAGACCGTTGATCCGGGGCCCGGCGAGGCCCAGGAGCGCGGGGAGCAGGGTGACCGAGGCGGCCACCACGATCAGGACCATCACCGCGATGGCCACGCCGGCCGCGGTGAGGAACGGGACGCCGGCGACCGCGAGGCCGAGGATCGCGATGACGACGGTGCCACCGGCGAAGATCACCGCCTGGCCGGCGGTGGCCACCGCGCGACCCACCGACTCCTCGACGCTCATCCCCCGGGCCAGGTGCTCGCGGTGCCGGGTGACGATGAACAGCGCGTAGTCGATCCCGACGCCGAGGGCGATCATGCTGCCCAGCTGCGGCACCCAGCTGGGCACCGCGACCAGGTAGGTGAGCAGCGACATCGAGCCGATGCCGAGGGCGAGGCCGAAGACGGCCATCCCGATCGGCAGGCCCATGGCGATGAGCGATCCGAACGCGACGAGGAGGATCACGACCGCCGCGACCAGCCCGATCAGCTCGCCGGGCCCCATCTCCGGCTCCTCGAAGGCGAAGAACAGATCGCCGCCCATCTCGATCCGGAGCGGCGAGTCCTTCGCGGCCTCGCTGCCGAACGCCTTGAGGGCTTCGAGGTCGCTCGCGTCGAGCTGCTCGATCACCGGATAGCGCAGGCGGACGAGCGCGACGCGACCGTCGGGCGAGGTCGTGGTGTCGCTCGCGCCCGCGCCGATCACGCTGGGCAGGGAGGCGGCCTCGGCCCGCAGCTCGGACAACGCGGCTCGCGCCTCGGCCGAATCGCGGAAGGTGACAGCGCCGTCGCGCGGCGTCAGGACGAGCTGCGCGGTCAGCCCCGCCCGCTCAGAACCGGCCCCGCTGAGCAGCTCGCCGGCCCGCTGGGAGTCGAGTCCCGGGACCTCGACCGAGTCCTCGAGCTCCCGTCCGAAGGCGCCCGACGCCGCGATGACGAGCGCGGCGGCGCACAGCCAGGCTCCGATGACCCTCCAGGGTCGGCGGGCGGCGAAGCGACCCAGGCGGTACAGGGCGTGCGACATCGTGGTGCCTCCGGCTCAAGCGTTGCGATGGACCGCTGTGGAGTGGCCACGGCGTGCGATCCAGCCTGACGGCGACCGGCGGCCCGCACATCGGCAGAACGGTCACTTTCGAGGTGGCCGTCCGGCCCATTCCAAGGTCGTCCTTCCGGCCAATGGCGCGGCGCGCCCGAGCGCTCTACGGTGGGCTCGTGGAGGGAAACGCCATCCGCTCGCTCTGGGCCGAACCGCGGGTTCCGGACCCGCCCCGGCGGGTGTGGCGCGACTGGGCGCTCGTCGGCGTCCTGGTGCCGGCGGCGGTCCTCGAGAGCATCCTGCGCGAGGAGGTGACGTGGCGGCCGGCCGCGCTGGTGATCACCGTCGCGGCGATCGTCCTGCTGCTGTGGCGCCGGACGAGCCCGTTGCCCGTCGTCGCCGGCACTTTCGGTCTCATGGGGACCGGCGCGGCGGCGTGGCTCCTCGGCGCCGGCGAGCCGGTCGGGCTCTACTCAGCCGCGTCGGTGCTGCTCGTCCCGTACTCGCTGCTCCGGTGGGCGGCGGGGCGCGAGGTCGTGATCGGGCTGTCGATCATCGTGGTCGTCGGCGCGGTGTGCATCGCCGCCGACTTCACCGGCGTCGTCGAGGCGGTGGCCGGCATGGTGATCCTGCTCTTCCCGGCGGTGCTCGGGGCCTCGGTCCGCTACCGCACCGGCTCCCGCCTGCGCGAGCTGGACCAGATCAGGCTCCGCGAGCGCGAGGAGCTGGCCCGCGGGCTGCACGACACCGTCGCCCACCACGTCTCGGCCATCGCCATCCACGCCCAGGCCGGGCGTGCCCTTGCCGCATCCCGGCCGGACGCCGCCGTCGACGCGCTCGCGGTCATCGAGGAGGCCGCCTCGCGCACGCTCACCGAGATGCGCAGCATGGTGGGGGCGCTTCGGCGCCCGGGCGAGGTGCCCGACCTCCTTCCCCAGCGGGGTCTGGCCGACATCGAGGGGCTCGCGATGCTCGGGGGAGAGGGGCCGCGGGTCGACGTCGAGCTGTCGGGCGATCTCGAGGGCCTCCGCCCGATGGTCGAGGCCGCGATCTACCGGGTCGTCCAGGAGTCGATCACCAACGCGGTGCGACACGCCCGCACCGCCACCCGCATAGCGGTCTCGGTCGCCGGTGAGAACGGCTCCGTGCGCGTGACCGTCCGTGACGACGGAGCCGCCGTCCCGTTCGGCGGCGCGGGGTCGGCGACGGGCTACGGGCTCGTCGGCATGACGGAGCGCGCCGCGCTCCTCGGCGGCGCACTCGAGGCGGGGCCTGACCCCGCCGGCGGCTGGGCGGTCCGCGCCGTGCTGCCGCGCAACGGCACCCCCGCATGACGGTTCGCGTGATCGTCGCCGACGATCAGGATCTCGTCCGCACCGGCCTCAGCATGATCCTGGACGCCCAGCCCGGCATCGAGGTGATCGGCGTGGCGGCGGACGGCCACGAGGCGGTGGCCCTCGCGCGCGAGCTCCGCCCCGACGTCTGCCTGCTCGACATCCGGATGCCGGGCATGGACGGCATCGAGGCCACCCGGCAGCTCGCCGGGCCGGACGTCGCCGACCCGATCGCCGTCGTCGTCATCACCACCTTCGACCTCGACGAGCACGTGCACGCCGCCCTACGGGCCGGCGCCCGGGGCTTCCTGCTCAAGGACGCCGGGCCCGAGCTGCTGGTCCAGGCGATCCGCTCCGCCGCCAACGGCGACGCGCTCATCGCGCCGAGCGTCACCGTGCGGCTGCTCGCCGCCTTCTCCGACAACCCCGCCGAGGCGCCACCGGCGCAGCCCCGCGAACCCCTCACGGCTCGCGAGGAGGAGGTCCTGGTCACCGTGGCCCGCGGCCGGACCAACGCCGAGATCGCCGACGAGCTCCACATCAGCCTCAGCACCGCGAAGTCGCACCTGGCCAGCCTGATGTCCAAGCTCGGCGCGCGGAACCGCGTCGAGATCGCCATGTGGGCGTACGAGACGGACCGGATCAGGAGCTGACCGGGGCCTCAACGGCCCATTCGCGGTCAAGCACCGCGTACACCCGCAGCGTCGTCCATTCGCCCTTAAACCAGTCGGCCTCGACAAGGCACGCTTCGCATCGGAAGCCAAGGTGTTCGAGCAGACTGTGCACCGGTTGATTGCGGTCGTCAGCCTGCGCGAAGACCCGGTGCAGGCCGTGCTCGTCGAACAGCCGGTCGATCACGGCGGTGAGCGCTTCCCTCGCCAGCCCACGACCTTGCGCTGAAGGCGAGAACGTCACGCCTACCTCAGCGGTCGCCGGCTGGTCCGTCGCCACTCGCACGGCGCAATCGCCGCACAAAGCTCCACTGACTCGATCCACCGCAGCCAGTTGCATCCAATCGCCTGGCACGCCGAACCTGAGACCTTGCTGTGACGCAAGGAACTGCTCGCCGTCATCGCGCGAGTACGTGGGCTCCCAGGACTGAAAGCGGGCGACCTCCGGGTCGCTGCGATAGCCGACAAACGCCGGCACGTCCTCCAAGTCGAACGGTCGCAGCGTCAGGCGCTCGGTCACGATCTCCAACAGGCGGCCATCGTGACACGACGACGATGGCGTGTGGTGTCGGTCAGCAGTCTCGCCTCTGAGGTTTGCCGCACCCCCGGCAGCAGCGGCCGGACGACCCGTAGCAGCGGTGTGGGATCCGCCGCATCCTGCCGGGCGCTATCGCTTTGGACGACGACCGGCAGCCGCGCTCATAGGCGCAGCGAACTGTCGACGGGGATCATGGGCGCTTGTCGGGCATGAACGGCATCGATGATCTCGGCGCTGTCGATGCCTTGGAGGTAGATCGACGTGACGCCGAGGCTGGTGTGGCCGAGCTGGCGTTGGATGACGATCAGCGGTACGCCCTCGCGGGCCATCTCGACGGCGTGCGCGTGACGCAGCTGGTGCGGTGCGAACCGTCGCCGAACGCCCGCGTGTGCAGCGGCCTCTCGCAGTTGGGCGCGCACGGCGGTGTTTGACCACGCGCGTCCGCGCGTAGGCCCGGTGAGGATGCAAAACAGCGGCCCCACTGGGAGCTCGGTGCGTGCGTCCAGCCACGGTTGCAGCTGTTCCCACGCCCATTCGTCCATCCCCACTTCGCGGCGGCGCCCGCCCTTGCCGCGCCGGACGAGCAGCGAGCCGCGGCGCCGGTCAAGATCGGCCTCGCCGAGCGCGAGTGCTTCGTGGATGCGAAGTCCGGCGCGCCACAGCACGGCGATCAGGCCGCGCAGACGCCGTCCGTGCATACCATCGCCTGCCTCGCGCATGACGGCGAGGATCTCCTCGATGCTGGGCGGGTCGGCCGGGTAGCGCCGCCCCTTGTTACGCGGTGGCCGGCCGGTGTGAAAATCCGGCATCGTCGCCGGCGAGCGACGACGGCCAGCGGCATCCAACAGCAACTGCGACATGTGGCCTCCTCAGGCTCGTGGAGCCCGGAAGGTCTTCACTCGCCCTCTCTGACGTCACACCAGGCCCACCGCCCAGGACTCGCCGGCTGCCCGCCGATGTCCCTCAGCCGGGCGGCCGGCGCGTCTGGAAAGCAGCACTGCCTGCCCCCGGACCTCGGGCCGCGACCACTGCCCATGCCAGGCGAAAGGGGCGTTCTGGCGGAGCGCCGCTGTCTCACCGTTACGACAGGGGCACAACCTGGACGCGGCCGGTCGCGATAACGCCACGGCCCCGCATGCGCCTTCAGGTACTGGCGGACATGCGTT
>JAHWKW010000047.1 GCA_019347675.1 Actinomycetota bacterium
ATACATCCCACAGATGGAAGCAACTGCGACGTAGTCGTGTTACTACGCAACCCGAGGTGCCGGCGAGCGATTCTGGACCCTAGACCCCTCTACGACCCCGAATCCGCCAGACCGGTTCCTACTTACTGCGCAACTCCGGCACAGGGCGTCAGGACGGACGAGGCGATGGAGTTCCGGTTGCTGGGTCGGCGCCGTGGAGGCGACCGCGTCGAGGTCGTCGAGGGGTGCGATGTTGGCGGCCTCGTCTAGGGCGAGCAGCAGCGACGGGGACGGCGGCGCACCGGTCTCGTGGGCGCGCTGCGTACACGGCCGACAGGATGGTTTGCCGCAGGGTGGTGAACACCGGCCGCAGCCGCTTCTGCTCGTGGTGGCGCGGCGGAGCCTTGACTGAGGCGCACTTGCGTGAGGGCCGGCCGCCTCGCGCCTTGTGTGAGCACCCGCCCAGGTCGGCGTTGACGGGCATCATAAGCTCGCGTCTCTAGAGGGGTGTCGCCCTCGGCATGCCGCCGAGCGCGCCCGCGACGAGGCGCTGGGCCGAACGCGACGCCGTCCATGATGAACGCGAAGAGACCTCAGGCGGCGCGAAGAGGCGCGCCACCAGGCCGAACATGCCGAAGATCGTGCGGTCGCCGCCGAGCAGATGCGCGCGCAGGCCGAGCAGACCGCCGACGCCCAAAACGGGAACGGGCCGAAGCCGGAGAGGCCGCCGGGCTGACACCGAGCAGGCCCGCGCGAGCCGACCAGCGCGCCGAACGGCTCGAAGCCCGTATTGCCGACCTCGAGCAGCAGCTTCGGGAGGCAGGGGAGCGAGAGTGATGCGGACGGTGCCCCACCACCGAGGAGCTGCACCGCCTGGCCGCAGCTGTCGCCGCGACCGCCTTGGATGTCGCCGATGAGCTCACCGCGGCCGACGACGCAGGACTGTCGAGCGTGATCAGCGGCCCAGCAAGGTAACGCGGGACCGGCCGCGGCAGCTGCCGGTCGACGGCGATCGCCAGGCGCCAATGCTCAGGGTGCCGTGCGCGGGGCTGGCGACGTTCGCGAACGTCAGCTCGCAGCTGTCTACGTCGGTCCCGCGAAGGCTCACCATCACGGAGGTGTTCTGGTCGGTGCTGGTGTTGATGTCCTCGGCGGTGGGGGAGCTACCGGTTGTGGCCAGGTTTGGCCGCAGGACGAACAGGCCCTGTTCGATGCCGCTGACCACCACGACGCCGCTGGGGAAGTACCGGTGTAGCCGGTTGACCGCCTGGCGGCGCTGTCTTGTGCCTTGACGGGCAGGGGAGTTGTGTTGAAGGGTGGACCGGCGGCGGAGAAATCGGGGTGCCGTGGCGTCCATCGACGTACGACTGACCGAGACGACCGGAGGGGGACCCGGCGTCGGCTACCAGGTCGAGGCGACGATGTCGGTCAAGGCCCGGCTCGTCATCCCCGGGCTCGCCGACGGCGGCGATCTCGATCCGGATCTCGATGACATCGTGGGCCGGCCGCGCCGCGGACCCCGCGGTCCGCGCGGGCCCCGGACCAACGTCGTGTTCCGGGTCGGCGGCGCAGGCACGGCTGCCGCGACCTCGGGCCGGGACGGCCGCGTCCGCCTGCTGATCGATACTCGCGACGCCGAGCGGCAGCTGCTCGCGGGTGTGGAGCAGCTCCCCGGCGCAACCGGTGAGATCGTCGAGTACCGCACCGTCGTCCAAGTCCGCCAGCCGTCGGGCGCGAAGTTGGCCCATGCGGACCGTCGGGCCACCTCGCCGAACTTGTCCTTCGCGCTGCGCATCCCCCGGCGACGGGTGGTCGTGCTCGACATGGACGGCCTGCGCTGGGACGTGCTCTACCGGCACCTCAAGCGGGTCCGTGACGCGGGGGCCGCCCTCGATCGCACCTACCGCTTCGAGCCGCGGCCCGACGCCACCCGCGACACCGTCATTGGCGAGGGCAAGGACCTGCGCAGCGGCCTCGGGGAGCTCTGCTTCGGCGACCACGGACGGATGGTCGACGTCCGCCTCGGCCGGGCGCCCTATCCGAGCTTCACGTTTCCGTCCCACGCCACCATGTTCACGGGCGTGTGGCCCCGCCGCCATGGAATCGCCGGCAACCAGTACTACGTGCGGGATGGGTCGGGTGGCCTCAACGCGCGGCTGTGGGAGAAGCCGCCCCGCGCGCCGTCGCTCCATGGGTTCTGCACGTCGTCGTCCAGCACGGCCGGGATCGTGGCTGACTACCTGGCCGGCGGTTTCGACGTCGCGGACGAAGACGACTGCCCCGACCGCAACCGGGGGCTGGTCTCCGACCTCTTGACTCCCACCGTGTACGACCTCGTGCACCGCGCGGGCCGGCGGTCGTGCTCCATCCACGGCTTCTTCCACGGCGCTCTTCAGCCGTGGACCTCAACCGGCCGGGACCAGTGGTGGCACCTCACCAACCCGGAGCTGGGGACGATCAAGGACGCGTGTAGCGACGAGGACGCCGACCAGTATGAGCCGTTCGACTCGGCGTCCTTCGTCAAGGCGCACCTTCTTTTGCGGTTCCGGCCGAGCACCGTCCGAGCGCGGGACCTAACAGATTCGGGCAGGCTCGTGCCGATGCGTGCCGTCCGCGCCGACCGCTACGCCAACACGCTCGGTGGCACCATCGCCACGAGCCTCTTCCGCGGTGCCGCTGCGCGGCAGGGTCCCCCTGACCTCATCAGCATCTACGTCGCATCGATCGACAAGGCCAGCCATGTCGCCGGATCAGCGAACCAGGACACCTACCTCGCCTGGCACGACAACCGGCTTGCGGCCTTTCTGGACGACTTCCGGCAGCTGCACGCCTTTGAGCTGAACAATGCGGTGTTCGTCCTCGTGGCCGATCACGGTCATCAGGACATACTCCCATCGGACGGCATCTCCGAGGAGGTTCTCCGGTCGCTGGCCGCGCTGGCCGCGGCGCCGGGCGAGCCCGACGAGGACACGCTCGACGATCTGGTAGATCTGCTTGAGGGCCACATCGAGACGGTCGGACAGGCGATGAACCAGTACGTCTATCTCGGTCCTCCTGGCGACCTGCCCGCCCCCCTCGGCGTTCTGCCTGACCCGGAGACCGTCGCCCGCCACCTGCTGGAGAGCCCCCTCAGCGTGACGCCGTACGCAGCCCTCGTCCGAGTCGGGCCGGACCAGCCGTATCGGCTGCTCGCCCGGGGGGACGACGCCACGGTCGCGCTCGACAGCACCCGGGCACGAGACGTGGTCACGGGTGAGCTCGAGCTGCCGGCCCTCGACGAGGCGGAGATCCGCGAGACGAGCGCTCGCCCAGTGGGGGCCGACGCCGAGCGCGCCCTTCGCCGGCGGCTATCGACTGACGGCTACGACGTCTTGCACATCGAGCGGCTGCTCGAGGGGTTCGCGCCCGGCGATTGTGGCCCCGCGGACCGGATGCCCGACGTGATTCTGCTCGCCGGTGCGCACGAGGCCTTCAGCAACCAGGCCGCCACCCACGGCTCCGTCGGGTACCCGTTGCTGCGAATCCCGATCCTGCTCTGCGGGCCCGCCCTGCGCGCGAACGAGGAAATCGCCGAGGCGGACATGGTCGACGTCGCCCCGACGATCCTGTCCCTGCTCGGCATCGAGCCCGAGGTGGACTTCGACGGGCAGGCTCTCGTGGACTTCTTCGGGCGCCCGAGGCCTCGGGAACGAGGACCGGTCGTTAGTCGCCCGCCGGTCGCAACCAAGACGCCGGTCGCCGCCGGGGGGTCGCGACCCCCCACCACGACGCCGCGCATCCGGACCACGCTCCACATTGCGACGGTTGAGGACGTACCGAACGAGCGCCTCCCCGATGACGTGCCGACGTGGATCGGGATGCGAGTCGTCGCAGGCGCGGACCGACGTGAGGTCCGCATGGGCGCCACGCGCCTGCACCGGATCGCCCACGCCGAGTTCAAGGTCGTCGGCGGTACTCGCGACGGGGCGCGCGCCATCTCCCGTGAGTCCGAACACGGCGTCACGCAGGCCGTCAGCCGCATCGCTCTAGCGTTCGACGGCGGCGAGGCCGACGGGGACAGCGGACTGATTGAGCCGGTGCGACTGCGGACCGCGACCGACGTCGTGACCACCGAAGTGCCTCGCATGCTCGCCCTCTTGGAGCTCGAACTACGCCTCCCGCACGTGCCGGCCTGGCTGTTCGACGCGATCCGCGACGCGGCGCAGACCGACACCCTCCTGGTCGGCGATCGCGCGGACGACAGCGACCTCGACATTCGCGCCGATGATTTCCTCCGCCTCCTGGGTGCGACATCGGCCCGCGTGCGACTGGCCGCATACACACGTGCCGGTGAGCTCGTCCAGCAAGTCGTGGCACCAGCAGCAGACGGGCACGGGGCGGCCGACCCATCGGGGGCCGCCGCGGTGGCACGTGCCTGGGACCTGGTGCGGAGCGTGGCCGCGAACGACCGGGCCACACCAGAGATGATGGCGGCATCCATGGGGGCGCTACGGGCGTGCGGCGACTACCTGCCGCCGGACGCCGGCGCCGACATCGAAGCGGCAATCGAGGAGATCGACGGGCTCCCGCCGGTCTGGGTGGACGGTCCGGACGAGGCCACGCGGGCACGGGCTGCCTGCGCCATCGCCGAGCGGCTGCTAACGACGACCCAGGTCGCCGACCTGGTCGGGCTAACCTGGAGCTAGTGGCCCCGTAACTGACGTGGTTCGACGGTTCGCTTTGGCGAGGTCGGCCGCAGATGCAGCGCCGACCGACCTTGTCGTTGACGTTGCCCGGCATCATCCTGCGGCCCCGGTCCCGTGTTTCCGACTGCTCGAGTCGGTCCCAGCCCGTCCTGGCTCAGCGGTACGGCCGGACTCATGGTCCACCAGAGCCAGAGTGGTCTGGGCGGGGGCGACACGTCCGCGGTGATGGGAGCAACGCTGGTCGCGTCGGTGGACGGGGCACCGGCAGGTCTGCCCGGTCGTTCTGGTCCACGCGCCGTAGCCCACCACGGTCGGCCGTCCTGCAGACACACCGCCGCCGGCGGCGGCGTCGTCGACCCGTGCGGCGGCAGGGCGTTGACGACCAGCCCGAGGGCGTCGAGCCGGTCCTTCTGGCCCTCCCGGTAGGGCTGGCGCAGCTCGCCGCTGTGGCCGCTGGCACAGATGCGCAACGACCTGGATACCGAAGCGGTCATCTCAGCCGTCAACGTTGACCACAGTTACCAATCACTGCGGGTCGCGCAACAGCGCATACAGGACGAGTTCATGCTCGACGAGCAGAACTCGGACGAAGCCAGGGTCGTCAGCCTCGCTCCTGATTCTCGAATCAGCCGCGTCAAAGTCGGAATCACCGAACCAGACGATCAGCTTCTCAGCGCCATCGGCGACCTCGTCGATCCCGGCCTCGTGTGCTGGGAGATCGCTGAGTCCCCCACCACCACTAAGAAGTGAACTCATCGCGACCGTGCAATGCCCGCCGGTCTGCTCCGCCTCCGTCGTCACCACAAGCTGGGCGACATCGAGCGCTCGACGTGGTAAGCGTCGGGAGATCGTCTGGCTTCTCGTTTCGGACGGCGAGCTCGGTCGTGGACGGCTCGGCCGGTGGTCCATGAGCGCTCGAGGGGGAGCAGACCGCCTTGCTCGGCGGCCGAGGCCGCTATCCGTCGCTGTCATGCCGCTCGGCGGACGAGAGCACCCGAGCACCTCGTGACGACCGGCGAGCCCCGCCCCGTTGATCCTCGACGAACGCCACCGCCCAGTCCGGACCGAGAGCGGACGTGCGCGTTACTGGAGCGTACTCCACGAGCTGTCGCGGGACCGCCAGGTCATCATCTTTCCGCAGGAGCACGAGGTCCTCGACTGAGCGCGGGGAGACCCCATCACCTGGCAGGACAACGATCTCATCGAGCTCCAGCCGGCCCCCTGCGACGCGACGCCGCCGAGCCTCGTGGTGCCGCCACCCCGGCACACGCCCTTCGAGCGCTGCTCATCCAAGGGAGCGCTCCGACAGCTCTGGACCGGTGCGGAACTTGTCAAGCAGGTTGAGACACTTGGCGGTCAGGCGCTTTGTATGAGCGCTTCGGGGGTGGGCTGGTTGATCCAGGCCACGGTGGGCAGCTTGGGTGCGTTTGGGGCTCGGCCGGAGAAGCGGTCGGGGTTGGCGGCGTAGGCGGCGTCGAGGGTCTGCTGTCGTAGCGTCCGGATCTGGGTGGCGGTGCCGTAGTGGACGGAGGCGGCCGTGTGCAGGCCGATGCCGGAATGGCGATGTTCGTGGTTGTAGTACTCGAAGAACGTCGCGCAGAAGGCCCTGGCGTCCTGGATCGATCCGAACCGTCCCGGGAACGCCGGGCAGTACTTCAGGGTCTTGAAGTTGGCCTCCGAGTAGGGGTTGTCGTTGGACA
>JAHWKW010000048.1 GCA_019347675.1 Actinomycetota bacterium
CTCCTCGAGACCCGGCAGACCGTCGTCACGGTTGATGAACTCGCTCGCCGCGCACAGCGTCTTCTGCTCGGCCTCGCTCACGTCCGAGAGCTGGGTGATGCCGTTCTCCTCGGAGTACTCCTGCGTGACCGCGATCGCGTACGTGTCGTTCATCGGGGCCGGCTCGAGCCACTTGACCCCGTTGTTCTCGAGGTCCTCCTGCGCCACCTGTGCGGCGAGGTCGTCGGGGGCGTCCTCGGTGGTGTGCTGGAGGTAGTTCACCCAGCCGGTCCCGGTGTACTCCCAGTACATGTCGATCTCACCGGACGTCAGCGCTTCGCGGACGGTCGCGCTGCCGATCAGTCCCGTCTGGTCGGTGACATCCGCGCCCGCCGCCTCCAGTGCCTGGACGGCGATCTGGCCGAGGATCTTGTTCTCGGTGAACTCCTTCGAGCCCACGTTGAACGACGCTCCGGACAGGTCGTAGTTCTGGGCGATCGAGCCCTGGCCGCCGCCATCGTCCGCGCCGTCATCCCCGGCGGGTGGTGCTGCCTCCTCGCCTCCTCCACAGGCGACGGCGAAGAACGCCAGCGCCGCCAGCAGTGCTACCAGTCGTGGTGTGCGTCGGTATCTCAACGGTCTTCTCCTCGTGCTCGGTTCACGGTTGACGTTGCTGCTCAGGTCTTGCGCCGATGACCTCTCCCATATGCCCCCTAGAGCCCGCGGGGATGGAGGAGGTCTTCGACGATGCCGCCGAGGTAGTCGATGAAGAGGGCGAGCACCGCGGTCAGTACGGCTCCGGTGATCTGCACCGGGAACCGGTTGGTGGTGAGGCCGGCGTTGATGATGTCGCCGAGCCCGCCCCCGTTGATGAACGTGGCCAGCGTCGCGGTCCCCACGTTGATCACCAGGGCGGTCCTGATCCCGGCCAGGATGACCGGCACGGCGAGCGGCAGCTCGAGACGCGTCAGCACGCCGAGCTTCGTCATACCCATGCCCCGCCCGGACTCCAGCACGGAGCGGTCGACCTGTTGGAGCCCGACCATGGTGTTGCGCAGGACGGGGAGCGCCGCGTAGGCCACCAGACCGACGATGGCCGCGCGGTACCCCGTGAACAGGAACAGAACCGCGAGCAGCGCGAGGACGCCGATCGAGGGCACCGCCTGTCCGATGTTGAACACGGCGATGATAGGCGGGGTGATGCGTCGAGCGAAGCCCCGGGTGAGAAGGATGCCGACGGGGACGGCGATGAGGATGACCAGCACGGTGGAGACGACGGTGAGCTCCACGTGTTCGAGGATCGCTTCGCTGAGGCGACCGACGTTCAGCGAACGTTGCTCGATGCTGTCCAGCTCGATCCGACTCACGTACAGGTACAGCAGAGCGCACACCGCCGCGAGGAACGCCGGGACGCCCACGTAGGCACGCGCTGTGCGGAACTTCGCACCGGTGCTGAAACCCGCCTCGGTGTCGGTGCCAGGCCCCTCTTCGAGGTCGGTCGCTTGCGGTGGGCTCGTCGTGGACACGATCAGCTCGTCGTGCGCATGGCGGCGACGGCCTGGTGGATCGCATCGAAGTCGACGACGCCCTGGTACCGACCGGAGTCGTCCACCACCACCGCGGACCCGTAGGCGGCGGTCAAGGTCGCGTCGAGCGCATCCGACAGCGTCGCGGTCGGCTGCACCAGGGCATCCGCTGGGACCCCGAGCTCGTCCAGGGACCCCTCGCCCTGGAGCTCGTCGGTGCCCACCCAGCGCCGCGGGCGCCGCTCGTGGTCGAGCACGAGTACCGCGGGGCGCCCGGATCCCTCGAGGGCGCGACCGGCGGCGTCACGCCCGTCGTCCACGGCGACCGTGGGCCAGTCGGGCAGCTCGAGGTCCTGGACGCGGCTGAGGTTCAGGCGCTTGATCGACGCCCCGGAGCCGATGAACTCGGCTACGAAGTCATCGGCGGGAGCCGTGAGGATGCGTTCGGGCGTGTCGTACTGAGCGAGCGTGGAGTCCTGACGCAGAATCGCGATCCGGTCGCCCATCTTGATCGCTTCGTCGATGTCGTGGGTGACGAAGATGATCGTCTTGCGGATGCGTTCCTGGACGCTCAGGAACTCGTTCTGCAGCCGTTCGCGCGTGATGGGGTCGATCGCGCCGAAGGGCTCGTCCATGAGCATCACCGGGGGATCCGCGCTCATGGCGCGGGCCACACCGACCCGCTGGCGCTGGCCTCCAGACAGCTCCTTCGGGTACCGCTTGCGGTACCTGTCGGGCTCCATGCCCACCGTCTCGAGCAGCTCGTCCACCCGCTCGCGGATGCGGTCGCGGTCCCAGCCGAGGAGCTTCGGCACCGTGGCGATGTTCTCGTGGATCGTCATGTGCGGGAACAGGCCGATCTGCTGGATGACGTAGCCGATGCGTCGCCGCAGCTGATCGGGGTTGGCCCGGGTGACGTCCTCGCCCTCGAGGAAGATCCGGCCCGACGACGGCTCGATGAGCCGGTTCACCATCTTCATCGTGGTGGTCTTGCCGCATCCGGACGGACCGACGAGGATGACGATCTCACCCTCCGGCACGTCCAGGTCCAGCTCGGCGACCGCCGGCTCGTCCTGTCCCGGGAAGGACTTCGTCAGCTGCTCGAGGCGGATCATCGTCTCGCCGTTCGCGTTCTCGGTCACCGGATGCCTCGCGAGGTCGTCAGTCGGATGAGGAGCGAGTAGAGGGCGTCGAAGAGGATGGCTACGACGATCACGCCGAGGACGCCACTGAGAACGAGGTTCACCGCGGCGGGACTGCCGATGCGGGCCAGACCGACGAAGATCGGATCTCCCAACCCGGGACCGTTCACGATTGCGGCGATCGCGGCGATGCCGACGAGGATGAGCGTTGAGACGCGGATGCCGGTCACGATGACGGGCCAGGCCAGCGGCAGCTCGATCCACAGGAGACGCTGCCACCGTGGCATACCCATGCCCTGCGCCGACTCGATGACCGCGGGATCCACGCCGCGCAGACCGGTGATGGTGTTGCGCAGGATCGGCAGGATCCCGTACATGGCGAGCGCCACGATGGCGGGCTTCGCACCGAGCCCGAACGGTCCGATGAAGATCACGAACAACGCGAAGGAGGGGATGGTGAGGAAGGTGCCGGCCACGTTCAGCGCGATCGTGCGAGGTCGGTTCGTGCGGTAGGTGGCGATGCCCGTGGACACGCCGACGAACGCGGCGATCGCCACGGACACACCCACCACCCAGATGTGGTCGATGGTGAGCCCGATCAGCCGATCGGAGTTGGCCCCGACGTACTCGAAGAAGTTCATCCGGCCCCGTCCCCGCCGCCGACACCCGCCGCCGCGTGTCCCAGCGCGTCGGACAGGAAGCGCGAGATCACGCTCGCCATGCGCTGGAAGGTGGAGTGCTCGTCGAACATCCACTCGGTGTGCCCGCTGTCCTCCAGCCAGACGAGCTCCTTGGGCTCGCCGGCGCGCTCGTGCAGCTGGCGGGCTTCCTCGGGCGGGTAGAGCTCGTTGCGGTCGCCGTGGATGACGAGGAGGGGACGGGGTGAGATCTGGTGCACGACGTCCTCGGGCCGGAAGCGCAGCAGGTGATCGGCGGACTCCAGGGTGACACCGCTACCGAACCCCGCCGTCCGGTACAGCTCGTCGTCGACGTAGCCGCGCGTCACCTCGTCGAGGCGCACGACCTCGAAGGGGTGGACGACCTCGGAACGCCCGGTGACAGCGGTCCGGGGTCTGTCCTCGTCGATCCGTTCGAGCAGTCGCGTCCACGACGCCTCGTCGTGCGCGAACCGTGTGGAGCGCTCCCCGTCGGCCACGGCGTTGCATGCCGCGACGGCCGCCACCCTCGGGTCCTCGGCCGCCTCCTGGACGACGATGCCGCCCCCGAGTCCCCAACCGATCAGCGCGATGCGCTCGGGGTCCACACCGTCGACCGTCTCGAGGAACGACACCGCGGCCCGCACGTCCTCCACCTGATCCTGGGGGACGAGGCGACCGCGCTCGCCCTCGCTCGCTCCGAAGCCCCGGTAGTCGAAGGAGAGGCACACGTAGCCCTGGGGCACGAGCGTCCGGGCGAAACGCTCCGGATGGATGTTCTTCAGACCCTGGTAGCCGGAGCAGGAGACCACCGCTGGACGCCGCTCACCGGCCGCGAGATCGTCGGGGAGCCACAGGTCGCCGTCGATCAGGCTGCGCTGGGCGAAGAAACGTACGGATCGGCGTTGCACGTCAGCTGGCCTCGCTCTCGGTGATGTGGGGCTTGCCGTCCCAACCCAGGTCCCGGGAGAACTCCTCTGCGGCCGTCCGCAGGATGCGACCGGCGTCGGCGAGCCCGTCTCCCAGACGGAACTTCGGGCCCGAGACGTTGAGGGCGCAGACGATCCTCCCGCGGAAGTCGCGTACCGGCGCCGCCGCGGCCACGAGCGCAGGCTCGAACTCCTCGTCCACGATCGCGTAGCCGAGCTCGCGCGCCACGACGATCCTGCCGTACAGCTCGCGGACGTCGCGGGGCGCCCGCGGACCTAACCGCTCGAAGCCGGCGTCGGCCAGGAGCACCGAGAGGGACGCCTCGTCGTGGTCGAGCAGCAGGGCGCGCCCGGCCGATGTGCAGTGCGCGGGCACCGGGCGACCCACCCAGCCGGCGGTCTGCACGGCGTGTGGAGGAGACTCCGTGAGCACGGTCAGCACCTGTGTTCCATCGAGGACGGACAGGTGGCTGCGCTCGCCGAGCTGGCCGACGAGGCGTCGCAGGACAGGCCCGGCGAGTTCGAGGAGCCGACGGTCCCCCGCGCGCGCGGCCAGACAGTAGAGCCGCCACCCCAGCCGGTACGCCAGGGTGTCGGGATCGCGGTCCACGAAGCCCTCGTCGGCGAGCGTCCGCAGGCTGCGTGAGACCTGGCTCTTGTCCTCACCGATGATCTCCGCGAGACGCGTGACGCCGAGCTCGCCCGACACCGGCTGCTCATCCCCGCTGAGGGCGACGAGGAGGGCTATCGCCCTCTTCAGACTCGTGCCCGTCCGCGGTGCCATGCGCGGCATCCTCGCAGGGCGATGCTGTATATGCAAGAGTGTTTGCAACATCTACAACGAGACCGTCCATGTTCGATGTGCACGTCCATTCCGGTCCGTGTGTCGTGGAGCGTCTAGCGGACGACCTCACCACCGTCGGGTGGTACGAGGAGGCCGGGTTCTCCGGTTGCGTGCTGAAGGGCCACTGCGAGCCCACCGTAGGGCGTGCGGCCGCGGTCGGCGCCGGGCGCGCCCTACAGGTCTACGGCGGGATCGTGCTCAACCACGTCGTGGGAGGCCTGAACCCCGCGGCCGTCGACGCCGCGCTGACCATGGGGGCCCGGGTGGTGTGGCTGCCGACCGTGGATGCGGCCCACCACCACCGGTCGGGTCTCGTGCACCCTCCCTCGTGCGCGCCCACGGTGGGCCGGGGTCCCAGCTACGCCGCACCGCCTGCCGATCCGACGACGGAGGGAGCGCTGCGCACGATCATGGGGCTCGTGGCCGACGCCGACGCCGTTATCGCCACCGGCCACGTGAACCCGCAGGAAGCGTCCTGGGTCGTCGACCAGGCCCGCCGTGCGGGTGTCCGGCGGGTGCTCCTGACCCACCCGAGCTTCACCGTCCCGGGCATGTCCGCGCCGGACACACGTGAGCTCTGCGAGCGTGGGGCCCTGGCCGAGGTCACCGCCTACCAACTCCTCCACCAGCCCGACTGGGACGCCGCCCGGCTCGCCGCGTTCATCCGCGAGGTCGGCTACGAGCACTGCCTGCTATCCTCCGACGCGGGACAGCCGGATTCGCCGCGCGGGCCCGAAGCGCTACGCGGACTCGTCGACGCGCTTGCTGCGGAGGGCCTCGACCGTGGGGCGCTGGAGGCGATGGCGTCCGAGGTGCCTGCCGGGCTCGTCGTGCCCTGACGTCAGGGCGCCGTCAGCCGCTCGCGGCCGAACGGATCGGAAAGTCATCCTAAAGAACGATGAATAGACGACGATCGCCTGCGCCGCAAAGCCTGGAGGCCACGGCGTTCGAGCCCGTGGTGGGGGCGTCCTCCCCCACGCCCGAGCCGCCAACCTGCCATTCATCCAGGCCGACCTGACCAGACGGCAGTGACGCTCGGCCGCCGCGGTTCTGGGCGGGATCATGCCTCGCCAGAACTAATCGATCCGCACTTGGAGCGGCGAGCCAGAAGTCGCCGCTCCGAATGCAGTCGGATGTCAGCCGACTCCGGCTAACCGTGCCAGCCGGAGTCAGGTCAGCAGTTGGTTTTCAGGAAGCTGCGGACCGCC
>JAHWKW010000049.1 GCA_019347675.1 Actinomycetota bacterium
CGACCAGCGGCCGTTCGTCGACGATCTCGTACAGGCAATCGACGGGCTGATCGGCGACTCGTAGAGGGGCTGGTCACAGGTTGCTCACGAACTCCTCGGCACCGGTCATCACCAGAGGGGTCAGGTGGACGAACGCCCGGGAGTCCCCTCAGCGGGAGGACTCGGTCGCCGCCGCCACCGGTCACACGCCATGTCAGTTTGCTGGGCGTCGGCAGAGCGGCAGGGCCGGATCCGAAAGCTGATGTGAACCCGGTCTCGTACGGGCGGCAAACGCGCCTGCCGCTGCGGACGACCCGCCCCAGGCTGCCCACGCTCCTCAGAAGTGCGGAAATGCGAGCCTCACATCTCGGGATACCCTGCTTTCCATCCGCACGCGAAAGGGGCGCACCATCTGCGGCATTGTGGCGGACTACCAGGCCGACTCCCGCGACGGGGCCGGCAGCTCGGACTTCCAATGCGCGGTGGACCGGCTTTCGCATCGAGGACCCGACGGCCGGGGCACGGTCGCTGTGGGCACGGCTCGTCTCGGCCACCGCCGCCTCGCCATCGTCGACGTCGAGGGCGGTGATCAGCCACTGCGGGCCGGTGACCACTACCTCGTCGCCAACGGCGAGATCTACAACCACCAGGTTCTGCGCCGCCGGCTTCGAGGGCCGTTCACGACGGGGTCGGACAACGAGGTGATCCTGCGACTGATAGCCGAGCAGGGATGCGAGGCGCTGCCCGCCCTGCGGGGCATGTACGCCTTCTGCCTGGCCACGGCCGCGGGCGGATTCGTGGCGGCGCGCGACCCCGTCGGCATCAAGCCGCTGTACTGGGCTCGGCGCAAGGGGACGGTGCGGTTCGCCTCTGAGCTGCGGGCGTTCGACGCCGACTGGCTCGAGACCCTGGAGGTCTTCCCGCCCGGCCACGTCTGGACGCCGGAGCAGGGATTGCGACGCTTTGCTTCCGCGACGCAACTTGGGGAGGAGCACGCCGGGCAGCGCAGCGATGAGGCCGATCGAACGCGGGCGGTGCGAGCGGCGATCGTCGACGCGGTCGAGCGACGGATGATGGCCGATGTCCCGGTCGGGGTCTTCCTGTCCGGAGGCCTCGATTCGAGCATCGTGGCGGCGGTGGCCGCCGGCGTTGCCCTTCGCCAAGAACGCCGCCTTCTCACCTTCGCGGTGGGAACGGACGGCAGTGCGGACCTCCAGGCCGCTCGTCGCGTCGCCGAGCATCTTGGCACGGATCACCATGAGCGCGTCTACACCGCCGAGGAAGCCGTCGCGGTGCTGCCCCACGTGGTGGAGCGACTCGAGTCGTATGAGCCCTCTCTCGTGCGCAGTGCGGTGCCGAACTACTTCCTCGCCGAGCTCGCGGCGCGTACCTGCAAGGTTGTGCTGACGGGCGAGGGCGCGGACGAGCTGTTCGCCGGGTACGCCTACCTCCGTGACATCACCGGTGAGTCCGAGCTGCATCGCGAGCTCGTCGCCACCGTCGAAGGCCTCCACAACCTCAACCTTCAGCGTTGCGACCGCATGACGATGGCCCACAGTCTCGAAGCGCGGGTACCGTTCCTCGATCTCGACGTCATCGCGCTGGCGCTTCACCTTCCGGCCGGCGACAAGCGTTCGGACGATCACCGGATGGAGAAGCACCTGCTGCGGACTGCGTTCGCCGATCTCTTGCCGTATGACATCGCGTGGCGACGCAAGTCGCAGTTCGGTGACGGCAGCGGCGCTTGCGACGTGCTCGCTGCCCACGCCGAGGCGGCGGTCACCGATGGGCAGCTGCGTGCTGCTCAGGCTCATCTCGTCCCGGCTCCGCGAAGCAAGGAGGAACTGGTCTACCAGCAGTTCTTCCGCCGCCGGTTCCCCGGCGCCGCCGACACGCGGATCCTCGGGAGGTTCGCGACAGCGTGAGCAACCAGCCAGCACGCGGGCCCGTGTGCGAAGGTACGGTCTACGTGGACAGAGCTGACGGGAGAACGGTGTCGTGAGTCTCGTGGAGGCGCTGCCGGGCTTGGTGGAGTACCTGAGGGCGAACTGGCCGACGGTGCTCGATCACACGCTCGCCCATGCCACCATCGTCCTGCTCGCGGTGGGTGTCGCCGGTGTGATCGGGGTCGGGCTGGGGGTCCTGACGTACCGTCATCGCCGTGCCCGCGACCTCGCCCTGCGCCTCACCGGCGTGATATTGACGATCCCGTCGCTGGCCCTGTACGCCATGCTCATCACGATCCCGTTCCTGGGGATCGGCACCAAGAGCGTGGTGGTGGCCCTCACCCTCTACTCGCTGATGCCAATCGTGCGGAACACCGTGACCGGGCTGCTCGGGGTGGATCCCGCGATCGTGGAGTCCGCGCAGGGCATGGGGATGGGCCGCTGGCAGCGGCTGTGGCGGATCGAGCTGCCCCTCGCCTGGCCGGTCGTGCTCACCGGTCTGCGCGTCTCCACGCTCATCATCGTCGGGATCGCCGCTCTGGGGGCGATCATCAACGGCCCCGGGCTCGGCCAGCTGATCTTCCGCGGGCTCTCCAGCGCCGGTCGTCCCTTCGCGTTGCCGATCGCCCTTGCCGGGTTCCTCGGCGTCGTGGTCCTCGCGGCCGTGCTCGACGCGGTGTTCAATCTCGTCAGTCGCCTGACCACTCCCCGAGGGATCCGATGAACGACGCAACCCAGGCGATGATCCGACTCGAAGAGCTCACGAAGCGCTTCCCCGGCAGCGACGAGCTCGCAGTGGATTCGTTGACGATGGACATTCCCGAAGGGGAGATCGTGGTCCTCGTCGGTCCGTCCGGCTGCGGCAAGACCACGACCATGAAGCTGATCAACCGGCTCATCGAGCCGACGTCGGGCCGTATCTTCCTCGGCGGCGAGGACGTCACGAAGACGGACCCCGACCGCCTGCGCCGGCGGATCGGCTACGTCATCCAGCAGATCGGGCTCTTCCCGCACATGACGATCTTCGACAACATCGCCACGGTGCCGCGGCTGCTGAAGTGGCCCGACGAGAAGATCAGCCAGCGTGTGGATGAGCTGCTCGACATGGTGGGGATGGACCCGTCGCGCTACCGCGACCGGTACCCGAAGGAGCTCTCCGGCGGACAGCGCCAGCGTGTGGGTGTCGCGCGCGCCTTGTCGGCGGACCCGCCGGTGATGCTCATGGACGAGCCGTTCGGCGCGATCGATCCCATCACGCGGGAGCGGCTGCAGAACGAGTTCCTGCGCATCCAGGAGGAGTTGCGCAAGACCATCGTGTTCGTCACCCACGACATCGACGAAGCCGTGAAGATCGGCGACCGCATCGCGGTACTGCGCGACCAGTCGGTGATCGCCCAGTACGACACCCCGGTGCGCATCCTCTCCGACCCAGCCGACGACTACGTGTCGAACTTCGTCGGATCGGGCGCCGCGTTGAAGCGGTTGGGCCTGGCGGTCGTGGGCGACTACGAACTTTCCGCGTGGCCGACCGGAAAGGTGGGCGCCGAGCCGGCGGAGCTGGAACGGATGCTGCATGAGTCGGAGCACGACGCGTTGCTCCTGCTCGACGACGACAACCGCCCCCTGCGCTGGCTGTCGCCTGCTCACGTGGGCCACGGCGACGCCGGCACGGGACAGGTGGGCGTGCGGGTGAAGGCGGTGGTCGAGCTGACCGCCACGCTGGCGCACGCCCTGAGCGAGCTCGTCACGTCACGGGTGGGCTGCGTCGTGGTCGTCGACGGTCGTGGTGCCTACCGGGGCACGCTGGACATGTCCGTCATCATGGCGGCCGCCGAGAAGATGCGCAGCGCGGAGCGTGAGCGCGCCGCTGCGACCGGCACCGGCGCACCGGCCGACGAGGACGAGGAGGAGGACGAGGACGAGAACGAGGACGAGGACGAGGTGGCGCTCTAGTGCCCGCCGCGGCGGGAGCACCCGAATCGCCGGCGGTGGCCGACACGTCGCCACCGATCCGGCAGGCGGTTCCGGGACGCGATGCGTGGCGGTACCTCGCCATGCCGTTGTTCTTGGCGCTGGTGCTCGCGGTGCTGTACCTGTACGTGAGCAGCCAGGAGCTGGACTCGATCGAGGCGCGGCGGTTGACGACCGAGTTCATCTACGCGAGCACCGTTCGCCACCTGTACCTCGTCGGGGTGTCGACCGTCATCGTGATCGCGCTGGCGGTGCCGCTCGGCATCGTGCTGACCCGTTCCTTCGCGCGTCGGGTCAGCCCGACGATCGTCGCGGTTGCGAGCACCAGCCAGGCGATCCCCTCCATCGGGGTCATCGTGGTGCTTGCGCTCGCCGCAGGCTTCGGCGTGCGCTACGCCATCATCGCCTTGGTCCTCTACGCGTTCCTGCCGGTGCTGCGCAACACGATGGTCGGTCTGCGCCAGGTTGATCCGACGGTGATCGAGTCGGGCCGCGGGATGGGAATGACGAAGCTGACCGTGCTGCGCAAGATCGAGTTGCCGCTTTCGGTCCCCGTGATGCTGGCGGGGGTGCGCACCGCGCTGGTCATCAACGTCGGCACCGCGGCCGTCGCGACGCTGACCAACGCCGGCGGCCTCGGCGACATCATCTACACCGGGCTGGTCCAGAGCCGGCAAATCGTGATCTTGACCGGCGCCGTGCTGACCGCCGTGCTGGCTTTGCTCGTCGACTACGCTGCGGGAATCGCCGAGGACGTCTTGAAGCCGAAGGGCCTGTGACCCCCGGGCCTCGCGAGTGGTCCCGCTGACGCGAACGCCGAAGGAGAAACGAATGTCACCCACACTGCGCACCTCCCGTCTGCTCGCCGTGCTCCTAGCGCTCGCCACCCTGTCGGTCGGATGCAACGGCGACGATGCTCCGACAGGCGGCGGGGAGGGCCAGACCGCCGAGGAGGAGACCGTGGCCGCCCAGGTGGACCTGTCCGGGGCGAGCGTGACGGTGGGCTCGAAGGAGTTCACCGAGCAGCGGATCGTCGGGCAGATGGCTGTCGCGGCGCTGGAGGCCGCCGGCGCCAACGTCACGGACCAGACCGGCCTGCAGGGTACAGAGGTCGTCCGCAACGCACTCGAGAGCGGCGAGATCGACCTGTACTGGGAGTACACCGGCACCGGCTGGATCACCATACTCGGCAACACCGAGTTCCTGGAAGGCCCCGAAAAGTACTACGAGAGTGTGCGTGATGCCGACGCGGAGAACGGCGTGGTCTGGCTCGAGCCGTCGGAGATCAACAACACCTACGCGTTCTTCTACAACCCGGCCGTCAACGACCTCGGCATCCAAACGATCTCCGAGCTGGCCGAGCTCGCCGAGACCAATCCGGAGCAGGCCACCCTGTGCGCCGCCACGGAGTTCATCACCCGCGACGATGGCCTCCCCGGAGTGCAGGAGGCGTACGACTTCGAGTTCTCCAAGGTCGCCGAGCTCGATCTGAGCCTCGCGATCAACGCAGCGATCGAGGGCGAGGAGTGCACGATCGGCGAGATCTTCCAGACCGACCCGCTCATCGCTGCCGACGACCTGACGGTGCTCGAAGACGACCAGAACTTCTTCCCCGTCTACAACCTGGCGATGACGATCCGCGAGGACGCCTACGGCGACCACAGCGACGCCTACGACGAACTGTTCGGAGCCATCACCGAGCTGCTCGACAACGACACGATGCGCGACCTCAACGCTCGTGTGGACCTCGAAGGCATGGAGCCCGAGCAGGTGGCGCGCGACTTCCTCGTCGAGAATGGGATCATCAGCGAGTAAGCGCGCTGCCCGCTGGCACCAACGACCGCCAGCTTCGCCTCCGCCGCGAACAGTCGGTCGAGCCGCTCACTCGTAAGGGCGCTGGAGGAGATCGAGTTCGCTCGCCTCGGCGAGGGCGTGGACGCCACGGGCCGCCTCTCGGAGGCGGCGATGGCGAGGGGGCTGTCGGCGTTCCGCCGGTACCTGTCGATCTGCATCGACCGCGGCATCACCATCGACGGCATCCTCCCCGGCGGCCTCAAGGTGAAGCGCCGCGCCCCTGCGCTTCATCGGCTGCTGCTGGAACGCGCGGAGCGGACGCTCCAGGATCCACTGACCGTGCTCGACTGGGTCAACCTCTGGGCTCTGGCCGTGAACGAGGAGAATGCGGCGGGCGGACGCGTGGTGACTGCGCC
>JAHWKW010000050.1 GCA_019347675.1 Actinomycetota bacterium
GATCACGGTCGTCGGGGGGCTGCTGGCGATCCTCATCTCGTGGTTGCTGCGCAGGTGGGTCGGGCGACCGGGCTGACCCGACGGCCGCCCGGTCGGCGTGACTGAGCCTCAGAAATCCTCCTCGGATACGTATGGGCGCGTCCAGAGGATGACTTGGAGCAGCAGCGACTTGATCCAAGTCTGGTGCATGACCTCGACCTCGTCGTCGCTATGACCCTTGTTTCCCAGGACGATTGCAGGGTGGCGGTGATCGGGTAGTGCAGCGCGAGCACCTGCACGACTCCTGAATGCGGTAGTCCGGGCGGCTCCGCAAACAGACGCGGCTACGGCCCTCCCCCGGCTTGGCCACCGCGGGTCCGGGTGTGTGGCGCAACAGTTGAAGCCCAGAGCAGGCCGCCGGCGATCTGTGCCGTAGTCCGCGAAGCGGTTAGTGGCGGTTCTGCCATGGCGTCAGGCACGGGCTTCTCGACAGCCGTTCAGCCTGGCGCCCGAGTGATCAGATCCTTGCGCAGAGCCAGTTCCACGCTGTGGACGGTGACACCGTCAGAGTCTTGGACATCGACCGCCAGGATGGAGGCCTGGACTGGGACCCCAGGTCGCCATTGCTGGGTCAGTCGCCACTCGGTCTGGCCACCGCCCATCGACCGGCCACGAAACTCATAGGTGGTGCCGACGTCGTCACGAAGGGCGAGCATCACACTTCCGAGGTAGCGCACCGACGGCTCATCAGGTGGCGTGTGAAAGGCCGGCAAGCCCCGGTTAGCCTCGCGACGCACGTCCCCCCACGCCTCAAGCTGCCGTCTGCCAACAGCCTCGAGTTCCTGGGTGCGTCGAGTCTGCAGGCAGGCCGCCACCAGATGCACATCCTGGTCCCACAGCTCCAGCATGAGCAGCACTAGGGTGATCGCGTCGACGTCCACCAGCGGCACGACCGGCACCAGCACCCCGCGGAGAAGGTTGGTGGGTTCGGGATCCAGCGGCTGTCGCGCCGGACAGCCTCGCCCGAGACGAGTCACCCTGCGCCCTACGCGCATCATCGAGCTGCCGGAGAAGCCCGTCAGCGCGACTCGGCCCGATGACACCTGCAACCCTCAGTGCCTCCACTCCCCCTGCGAGCTCGCTGGCGACGATCTCGTCCATAATCCGCCCGCTGGTCAGCGCCGGCTCGAAGATCCTCGCGATCCAACGATCCGCGTTCACCGATCCCCTCCCATTCGCCCAGAGCCTAGAGGTGTGGACATGACGCCGAATGCGTTCCCGAGCGCAGGCGGTTGTTGTTGAACCCCGCTCTCCGTGCGACCCTCATGGCGCAACTATCGCGGTGGCAGGGCTCGGGGATGCGCGAAGTACCGCAGTCGGTTGCTCGGCATGGAAGAGCCTGTGCGAGCGTCCCTGTCTGTGCGTCGAGCGAGGATGTTCCACGGCGGCTGTCTCCGCGCAACTGCTAGCGGAGTTCGATGTCCCCGCAGGGTGGGCGCCGATCGGTTCCAGGGTCCGCTCGGCAGGTCATCGGAAGTTGAGTCCTCCGTCGACGTTGATGACTTGACCAGTGATGAAGCGGCTGTCCTCGGAGGCGAGGAAGACCGCCACACCGACGAGGTCATCGGGGGTCTCGCGACGCCCGATCACCTGCGCGTCGATGATGGCCCGCATCTCCGGTGTCATGTCCGAGCTGTTGGAGGCCTCGGTTGTGACCGGGCCGGGAGCGATCGCATTGACCGTGATGTTGTCCGCCCCCAGCTCGCTCGCCAACGCGCGCGTCAGGCCGACGACGCCTTCCCGCGCGCACCCGAACGCGTACGCGCGACCGATGCCCTGAGCCGCCCCGGTGGTGATGGCGACCTTGCCCAAGCCTCATGCACTCCACTCCGTTCGTGTCGCCCAGGTGCTGCAACGCTCTCCGAATCCACACCCGCCGACGATGTCGCCGCGTCTGCTAGCGGTCGATAACGAACGGCCGGGACTCCACGGTGGGATGCCTGGACAGCGCCGGCCCATCGAGGCCTACCCCCGGCGTCCAGGAGGGGGAAAGACCGCTACGCAATCACCGGCGCCCCCCCAAAGTGCGGAGGCAGTCCCTCAGGGTGTCGACGGACGAAGCGGTCCATGTTCCGTTGCACGGTCGTGCTGGAGGCGTACTCTTCGAACCACCTTTGGACGGCATCAGCGACTTCCTCGACGAAGATCGGGATGCTTATCCAGCCAACCTGGTCATCCTCAACCACCGTCGAGAGGTTATGAATCTGAGGTGCCTCTCCCACGGGCTCGATGAATGCAATGGGGAAGTCGCCTCTGTGCGGCTGAGCTGATCCCTGGTGCAGCAAGGAGCATCTGAACCCGTAGAGATTCGCGGCGTCTTCTTCGCCGTAGCCCATGTTGACCCTAACCCACTGCTTGTACTTCGATCCTGAAGCTCGGCCGTTGTCTGAAGCCAGAGCTCCACAGATGTCTGGCAGTGCGAGGGCGACGATGAGCGCTACGAAGTACAGCTCAACCTCGGACGCCTTCCTCATCTGGTCGACCATAACATCAAGCATGGGGGAAGCGTACGTGAGGCCTCCGAGTACGCCATCGATCCACGCCTGGACATCAACCAGCTGCGCGATGGATGGGCCTCCAGTATCACCGGACCTGAACAACGGGCGCATCGACGTCGCCTGGTACGACTACCGCGACGACACCTACCCGGCTCCCCAGCCCGACCCCGACTCGGGCCTCACCCTGTTCAACAACATGCGCAAGCAGGACAGCGTCTACGTCACCAGCTCCGTCGACGGTGGCCGAACTGGACGTCAACGTGCGGTGAACGACGTCCGCATCGATCGCACCAAGGCCGTCGACGAAGGCCGTCCTGTTCCGCCACGAAGCCCAACCGATGGGCCAACGTCTGATGAAGCCGCCGGGGCGACCGCGGCGGTCACGATGTCCTGGGTGCCGGTCACGGCGTCGCCGTTGCGTGTGTTCGACCACGCTACGAGCGTCGTGTCGACCAACGAATCCAGCGACAACGGCACCTGGAAGAAGTAGTTCGGGTCCCACAGCCCGATTGACAAGCTGTTGCCCTCGAGGTCGAGCCGGCTGCCGCTTCGAACAGCAGCTTAAGATCGTCCAGGAGCCGCGTGGTCACCACCGTAGTTTGGCGCAACTACCGACGTCGGCGCCGGTCGCCGACGGGCGAACTACCGCAGTCGGTTGCTCGGGTGTGGACCGTAGCGGGGGCTTCTTTTGGGAGCGCAGACGAGCATCCCGTCCACGGATGCGAGCCACAAGCTCTTATCCATGTGCGGTGAGCACCCGACGGTGGCCGACGTGGCCGAAGAGGTCACACGGCGTAGGTAGGGACGACCAGGATGTCGCCGCTGACGCGGGATGACGGTGACGCCCGCCCGCAGCGAACCGGATCGGTTTTGGTCGCTGGACCGTCCGATCGCCGCCGCCCCGGGACGCCGTCGACCGGACGCCGACGTGTGCGAGGGCCGCACAAAGGTGGCGGGATAGGTCGGGTTACGCCATAGTTCCGCTTCGTGCCCGAGCGGATCGGAGCACGGGTACCGTCGCAACGCCTCTTTCGTGCCACCGAGGCATCGGTGCCGCCGGGCGTCGACGGACACGACGCGACGACAAGGGGCAGGGATGGCTTCGAAGGTTCGTGCGCAACCGACCAGCCAGGGCCGCGAGGACGATGCGGGCCGGGGCCGTGGCCAACGACGCAAACGCTACGACGATCACGCCGACCTGGTGCTCGAGGGCGGCGGCGTCAAGGGCATCGCGCACGTAGGTGCGCTGGTCGGGCTCGAGGAGCACGGCGTCACGACCTTCCCCCGGGTGGCAGGAACGTCGGCAGGTTCCATCGTAGGTGCCCTGGCCGCCGCCGGGATGCCGTCTTCAGCCCTGCGCGAGGTCATGCGCAGGCTGGACTACCGCCGCTTCCGCGACCGCAGCGGGATCGCGCGGATCCCCGTCGTCGGCAAGGCCGCGTCGCTGGTCTCGCAGGACGGGATCTACGACGGGGAGTACCTGCGCGAGTTCCTCGGCAACGAGCTGCACGCGTTGGGTGTGGAGACCTTCGCCGACCTGCGCGTCGACGATGCCCGGTATCAGGGCGAGCTGCCGGATCGGAACTACAAGCTCGTCGTCATGGCCACCGACGTCACTCACGGGCGGCTGGTACGCCTGCCGTGGGACTACCGGGCGCTCTACGGTCTCGACCCCGACCGCCAACTGGTGGTCGATGCGGTCCGAGCTTCCATCTCGATCCCGTTTTTCTTCAAGCCGGTCACGCTGCGCGACGCTGACGGCACCCCCTCGACCCTGGTGGACGGCGGCGTGCTCTCGAACTTCGCCATCGACGTGTTCGATCGCCGTGACGGCCAGCCACCGCGCTGGCCGACGTTCGGGGTCAAGCTGCTGCCGGAGATGCCGGCCGGGCGCATCCACCTGTTCCCCCTGCTCGGGCTGGTCCCGCGCGGGCCGGTCAACCTGTTCGAGCTGCTGGTGTCCACGATGCTGGTGGGCCACGACCAGACCCAGCTCAGCCAGCCGTGGGTCGACGTTCGGACCATCCGCGTCGACACCAACGCGGTTGGCGTTCTCGACTTCCATCTCGGCGAGGACGCCGCCAATGGCCTCTACCGCAGCGGGCGCATGGCCGCGGGGAAGTTCCTGAGCGGTTGGAACTTCGCCGAGTACAAGCGGGACTTCCGCAGCGACGCGGACGCGGGGCCGGCACGGACCAGGGCCTGATCGAGAGCTCGAATACGAAGCTTCGGTCCTCACCCGGGTCGCGTTCGGGTTTCCGTTCACCAGAGGCGCTGATCGCCCTCGCGATGCTTGCACTCGGCGGCTACCGCCCCGACCTCCCCCACGAGGCCGCCGCATGACGACCCACGAAAACGTCAGTAGGGCCCGAAATAAGCCTCGTTGGGGGGTATCCATTTAACCGGAGCGCCCCTGGTGAGCGCGCCTCCAGGGCCGGTTGGCGGGCGGGCGATCGAGGCTTGGCGGGTGCCCGCGCGTTTGGGGTGGCACGGGCGGGACTCTCCGCGGTCGTCGGCTGACGATGAGGTCCTGGTAGCGCACCGGTTCGTGCGCGACGGCGAGCTCGAGCACCCGGTAGAACACCATCCCGCGGCTGCGGGAGCGGCGGCGGTTGAAGCGGAAGACGAACTCGTTGAGGTAGGCGGGCAGGTGCGCGTCATCTACCGCTGCCTGGTGGGTTCCCGACAGCCAGCGCTTGACCAGCGAGGCGACCCGGTGCACCGCAGGCAGCAGCTCGCCAGGGTCCTCGCCGCGGGCACGGGCGGCGCGCTGGCTGCGTCGGTCGTGGGTGTAGCCGAGCCGCTCCAAGCCCCGGTAGCCCTGCCAGCCATCGGTGATCACCATGGCGCCGGGCTCGACGTTCTCAGAGATGAAGGCGTGCAGCGACGCGGAGGACGCATCGGCCAGCGGTGCGATCCGGCAACGGCCGATCCCCGTGGGTTCGTGTACCTCGCCCGCGATACCAGCCAACATCTTCTTACCTCTGGCGCGGCCGCCACGCACTCCAGGCTCCAGTCCGCCGGTGAAAGCCTCGTTCACCTCATCGTTCCGGCCAGCCTGTCGCGGCCGGGGCGTACCAGCACAGACCGCAGCCGGTGCAGCATCGCTCAGGCCGTCTGGTACCAGGTTCGGCCAGGGGAGAGGCCGTGCAACACGGCACAACAAGGCGTTAGTTTACGTAACACTTCTTATCGGCATGTGGCGGGGCAGCCCTGTCGCAATGGCCGCACTGTGACCTAGGGTGACGGATGCGACACCTAGCTAGTCCATCTTCGCGCCTCGGCTTGGTTGCGCTGACGTACGCTGTTGGC
>JAHWKW010000051.1 GCA_019347675.1 Actinomycetota bacterium
CATCGCGAGTTCGACGCGGTTGCGTGCTTGGAGCTTGCGCATGTAGCTGATCTCCCAACCCAGAAGTCGGCTGTAGAAGTCCGCCAAGGCATTGGCGTCCCGGCAGTCCAGCACGATCGTTGCCAGGTCGGCACAAGGTCCGTCCATTTCGCCTCCCCAGACTGGCGTCGTGAGACTTCTTCGCGGAAGCGTAGAAGCCGCCTGCTTCGAGCGACTCATGGTCCCACTTTTCTACGTCGCTCACGGCAGGACTCCGCGTGTTATCGCTCGGTTCCGACGCCCTCTGGGCCGCGCGACAACCACGGCTTCGTACGTGTGAGTTTCCCTCGCTTCCAGGCTGAGACGACGGGGACGGCACCACTACGGGCGCTACCGCACCTCTTCGCCACGTCGCCGTCCGATACCCGGAGGGTGGCGATGTCAACTTGCGCTCAAACCCATCGCCGTTGATAAGGACCTACAGCCAGCTAGACGGAGCTTCTCAGGGGTTCGAGCGCGTCGAGAATGAGGTCGAGCCCGAAGCCGAACTCGTTGGCGGGGTCGTAGCCCGCCTGCATGAGCCCTACTGCGACCTCGTGGAGGTGTGGGTACGTGTCGGCAGGTATCTGCGGGATGAAGACGTCGTCCGTCATCTCCGCTAGTTCCTCGGCCGTGTCGAAAGGCAGGCTGGCTTCCTGGAGCGCGTGCCCGTAGACGTAGCTGTCGAGGAGCCAGTTGGCGTGAACGGTCATCTCGATGGAGAAGCCACCGTCGCGCAGGCAGGCGACGACCGCCTCGTGGTGTCGGAGGTTCGCGGGGCCAGGGCTGGTGAGCGACTCCATCAGGCTGATCGCCCACGAGTGTCGGACGAGCACGTCGCGGGCGGATGCACATCGCTGCCGCATGGCCGTCTTCCAGTCGTCGCCGGTGGGTAGCTGGATCTCGCCGAAGACGATGTCGACCATGCCCTCGAGGAGTTCGTCCTTGCCGGAGACGTAGTGGTAGAGCGTCATCGCGCCCGCGTCGAGCTCACGGGCCAGCCGGCGCATGCTGAGCGCGTCGAGCCCGTCGCGGTCGGCGATAGCGACCGCCGCTCGCAGGATCCGGTCTCGGTTCAGCGACTGTCCCGTCGCGGTCGGGCTCTCCGCGTCCCTCATCAGCCGTACCTCCAGATCGGGGCTTGACAATCGTACATCGTACGGGTACACCGTACCAGTACACCGTACTAGTACGACGTACGAAGAAGCGATGGTGAGGTCCGATCGAACGGACGAGACGCACCTCGCAACGAACGATCCGTGACCACACCAGGCCCGAACACGGGCCCCGCACCCAGGAGCGCCCTGATGCATCCCGACAAGACGACCCGCGCCGAACCGATCCTCTCCGCCCGTGGCGTGACCAAGACCTACCGGACCGGCACACACGAGGTGCATGCCCTGCGCGGCGTCGACCTCGAGGTCCGCCCCGGCGAGCTCGTCATGGTCATGGGCCCGTCCGGCAACGGCAAGACCACCCTGCTCAACTGCCTGTCAGGCCTGGACGACATCGACACCGGGACCGTCATCGTCGACGGGGACGACCTGTTCGCGATGTCCGACGCGGACCGGACCCGGCACCGCGCCGAGCGGATGGGCTTCGTCTTCCAGTCCTTCAACCTCATCCCTGTGCTGTCGGCGGCGGAGAACGTCGAACTGCCACTGCTCGTCACGGGCGCCGCTCCGAAGGTCGCCCGCGAGCAGGCCCGGGCGATGCTCGCCCGCGTCGGTTTGGCCGACCGTGCCGGGCACCGGCCCGGCGAGCTGTCAGGCGGTGAGCAGCAGCGGGTCACCGTGGCGCGCGCACTCGTCGCCGAGCCCGCGCTCGTATGGGCGGACGAGCCCACCGGCGCGCTGGACAGCCGCACCGCCGGCGAGATCGTCGAGCTCCTCCATGAGGTCCACGCCGCCGGTCAGACCCTCGTGGTGGTCACCCACGACGAGGACCTCGGGCACTCCGGGCAGCGGCTCGTCGAGGTCCGGGACGGACGCGTCGTCGCCGACGGCGAGTCGATGGCCCACGAGCTCCAGGCCCTCACGGCGGTGACGTCGTGACCGCCGCGGCCGTCATCGCGGCGCTCGCCGCGCTCCTGCTCCTCCCGCTGGTCGTGGCCGCCGTGCGCCAGCGGACCCTGCTGGCCATGGCCGTGCGCAACATCGGCCGCCGCCGCGCCGAGGCCGCTTTGGTCGTCGCCGGCGCGCTGCTCGGCACGGCCATCATCACCTCCTCCTTCGTCGTCGGCGACATCGTCGAAGGCTCCCTTGCCGACGCCGCCCGGACGCAGTACGGCCCGGTCGACATCACCCTCACCCCCACCGAGGGGGCGGACCTCGCGGCCGTGACCGCCGCCGTCGAGGCCGCCGACGTCGACGGCGTCGACGGCCTGCTGCCCGCGATCACCGCGACGGCGACCCTCGAGGCGCCCCGGCGGGACGCAGCGGTGCCCCAGGTCCGCGTTACCGAACTCGACATCCCCGCAGCGCGCGCCTTCGGCGCGGATCCGGACATCACCGGCCTCGAGGACAGCGACCGCCTCGCTCCCGGCGAGGTGCTCCTCAACGAGCGCACCGCGGGGCAGGTGGATGCCCGGGTCGGTGACACGGTCCGCATGCACGCGTACGGCGCCACCGTTGACCTCGTGGTCAGCGAGGTCGTCGCGGAGATCGGGCTGGCCGGTTACGGCGGCGCCATCGTCGCCCCGGGAACAGTCGCCGGTCTAGCCGAGTCCGCGACCGCGCCGACCGCACGACCGCAACACCACCTGTTCGTGTCCCTCGACGGCGGCGTGTTCGACACCCGTGCCCTGTCCGACGGTGTTGCCGAGCGGCTCCGCGCGGCCGTAGCCGGTCTCCCCGACGTCGAGGTCCAGACCCCCAAGGCGGGTCTGCTCGACGACGCGGCACGTGACGGCGCCGGGCTCACCGAGATCTTCAGCACCATCGGCGTGTTCAGCGTGCTCGCCGGGATCCTGCTGCTCGTGAACCTGTTCGTCATGCTCGCCGAGGAGCGCAAGACCGAGTTCGGGATGCTCCGCGCGGTCGGGTTCACCCGGCGGCGCCTCACACGCGCCTTCGCGATCGAGGGTGCGCTCTACGCGATCGTTGCCGCTGCGCTCGGCGCGGTCGTTGGGGTCGGCATCGGCTGGCTCGTCGCCATGGTCGCCGGCCCCATCTTCGGCGCTGCCGATGGCGCCGGCTACCCGCTCGTGATCGAGCCGGCCAGCCTCGCGCTCGGCGCCGGCATCGGGCTGGTCATCTCGCTCGTGACGATCTGGGCCACGAGCCTGCGCATCGCCCGCCTGAACATCATCCGCGCCATCCGGGACCTGCCTGAGCCGAGGATCGTGCGGGTGCGCGCACGCACGTTGCTGTTCGCGTCCGCCGGTGTGCTCATCGGTGCGGGGGCTGGGATCGCCGGCTATCGCGCTGACAACGCGATCGGGTTCCTGCTCGGTGTCCCGGTGGCCGCGTTCTCTGCGGCCCCTCTGCTCCGCCGGCTTCTGCCGGAGCGCACCGCGCGCCTGCTCGTCGCCAGCACCGTGCTGGCCTGGGGGCTCGCCGTCCGTCAGGTGTTCCCCGAGATCATGGGCGCCGCGGACATGGTCGCCTTCGTCGTCCAGGGCGTCGTGCTCACCGTGGGCGCCGTGTCGCTGGCCGCCAGCCTCGACCGGGTCTGGACGTTCGCGGTCGAACGGCTCGGTCGTGGTGGCCGCGGCCTGGCGCCCCGACTGGGGATCGCCTACCCGCTGGCACGCCGGTTCCGCACCGCGATGCTGCTCGGGATGTTCTCCCTCGTCATCCTCACGGTGACGATGGTCAGCGCGTTCTCGGCGGCGATCGAGGCCAACTCCGACGCGCAGGTGCGGCACATCGCTGCCGGCTTCGACCTCCTGCTCGACGTGAACCCGGCCAACCCGGTCGCCGTCGAGACGCTGGCGGCGCGCAGCGACGTGACCGCCGTCGCCGGACTGGTCCGCGGCGTCGCGAGCTTCGAGGCCGCGCACCTCGACGGCCCCCGATCCTGGCCCGTCTCCGGCTTCGGTCCAGACCTGCTCGACCGCGGGACGCCGGGGCTGTTCAGCAGGGACGAGGCCTACGCGAGCGATGCCGACGCGTACCAGGCGGTGCTCGACGACCCGACGCTGGCGATCGTGCCGGAGGACTTCCTCGTTGCCGGGGTCGGCGACGCGGCGCTCGCCGCCGGTGACCGCTTCACGGTCGTCGAGCCGGGCAGCGGCCGGCGGCGTGAGCTGACGATCGCCGGCCTCGGCGAGGCCGACTGGCTCGGCAACGGTGCCCTGGTCAACCGCGAGGTGACCGCCGCACTGTTCGGCCCGGACGACATCGTCACCCGCTCCTACGTGGCGGTGCACGCCGACGCCGACCCGGCCGACGTGGCAGCGTCCCTCAACGCCGCCTTCCTCCCGCACGGCGCCGACGCCCACACGTTCACGGCGCTCGGCGCCGAAGGTGTACGGGTCATGACCGGGTTCATCGCCCTGCTGCGGGGCTTCCTCGGCTTCGGGCTGCTCGTCGGGATCGCCGGCCTCGGCGTCGTCATGGTCCGCGCCGTCCGCGAACGGCGCCAGGAGATCGGCATGCTCCGCGCGATGGGCTTCCGCAAGGAGCTCGTCCGCACCGCCATGCTCTCCGAAGCAGGGCTCATCGCCCTGCAGGGGACGGTCATCGGCGCCGTGCTCGGCCTCGTCACGACCCAACAGATCCTCACCGGGTCGGACTCGTTCGGCGACACCGGGATGCCCTTCATCGTGCCGTGGGCTGGGCTGGCCCTCGTCGTCGTCCTTCCGCTGCTCGCCGCGTTGCTCGCCACCGCCTGGCCCGCCGCCCGAGCGGCGGCGATCCGGCCGGCGGTCGCCCTCCGCACCTCCGACTGAAAGCAGGCCCTCCATGAACACACTGGCAGCAGCACACCCTGTCCACCTGACGATCGACTACCCGGACCGTGCCCTCGACCGCCCCTCCACGCTCCTGCGTGCCCTCTACGCCGCCCCGATCGTGATCCTCCTCGCCCTCGTCGATGGGAGCTGGTCTGGCGGTGCGGCCGCCGGTGGGGTGCTCATGCTCCCCGTCCTCCTCACGATCCTCTTCCGCCAGAAGTACCCGCGCTGGTGGTTCGACTTCCACCTGCAGCTCGCACGCTTCTCGACGAGGGTCGTGGCCTACCTCGCCCTCATGTCCGACCGCTACCCGTCCACCGACGAGCCGCAGTCGGTCCACCTCGACATCGCCTATCCGAACGTCCGCGAGGACCTCAACCGCTGGCTGCCGGCCGTGAAGTGGCTGCTGGCCGTGCCGCACTACATCGCCCTGCTCTTCCTCGGCAGCGCAGCGGTGCTGGCCGTGGTCGGCGCGTGGTTTGCGGTGCTGGCCACCGGCCGCTACCCGCGGCGCATCTTCGCGTTCGTCGAAGGCGTCCTGCGGTGGGCGCTGCGGGTCCACGCCTACGCGTTCCTGCTCGTCACCGACCGCTATCCGCCCTTCTCGCTCGACTGAACCACCCGACCAGACAAGGAGCTCCGACCATGAAGGCAATCGTGCAAGACACCTACGGGCCCACAGACGTGCTCCGGCTCGCCGAGATCGACAAGCCAGTCGTCGGCGCCGGCGACGTGCTGGTGCGGGTCCGCGCAGTTGCGCTCCACCCGGGCGACCACTTCATCCTGACCGGTACCCCCTACCTCGTGCGTCCGGCGTTCGGGCTACGCCGGCCGCGCCACGGCATCCCCGGCCGTGA
>JAHWKW010000052.1 GCA_019347675.1 Actinomycetota bacterium
GGATCGTGAAGAGCGTGTACCCCGAGTACAGCATCGGGGGGTGGGTCATCATCGACGGGCTGCGCAGGAGGGGGTTGAGCCCGGCGCCCTCCACCGGCGGGTTGGCCAGCACCGTGAACGGCGATTCCAGGAAGATCAGCAACCCGGCGAAGAACGCGCCCAGGCCCAGCAGGACCGCGGTGGCGTAGGGCGCGACGTCGCGCAGCTGGCGACGGGTGAGGAAGAGCACCAGGGCCGACCACAGGCTCAGCAGCGTCAGCCACAGCAGCAGCGAGCCCTCCTGGGAGGACCACACCGCCGTGGCCTGGTAGAAGGTCGGCGTGGTCGTCGACGAGTGCCCGGCCACGACCGCGAAGGACAGGTCGCTGCGCAGGAACGCGGCCTCGAGGATGGCGAAGGCCACCACGGAGAGGAGGGCCACCGCGTAGGCCGCGCGCCGGCCGGAGGCGACGATGTCGGCGCGGCCCGTGCGCCCGCCGTACAACGAGGCGCCGATGCCGTAGACCGCGACGCCCAGCGCCAGGATCAGCGCCGCCCGGCCGACCTCGGCCACTTAGCTGGGCTGTTCGTCGGTGGTGAACTTCGAGGGACACTTGGTGATGAGCGAGTCACGCTCGCCCACGAAGACGTCCCCCTGGCGCTGGACGGTGACGATCACCTCGCGCCCCTCACGGAAGGGGTCGGGCACCACGCCCTGGTAGCTGACCGGCACGGCCCGGGCGCCGTCGCGGTCGCGGACCTCGAAGTCGATCCCCTCCGGCGTGCGCTGCACCGACCCCTCGACGACCTTCCCGGTGAGCTGGTAGGACACCCCGGCCTGGGCGCTGCCCAGCTGGCTGGGAGTGCGGGCCTCGCTGGAGGCCGAGAAGCTCGTGTAGACCAGCGCGGCGGCCAGGAGCACCGCCGCGCCCAGGGCGACCCCCAGGCGGATCGTACGCTTGCGGGAGGGATCCATCGGCCAGCCCAGTATCCCAGAACAACGCCCTCCACCCGGTCACCGGATCGCGAGGTTGGCGAGAAACCATTGGGGTCCGGTGGCGTTGTTGTCGATGACAGGTGGTACCCATGCGATCCAAGAGCCTCAGCGAATCCACCCTGGGCCGCCGCCGGCGCCTGCACGTCGTGCCCCCGGCGCCGCCGCCGCCCGAGCCGATGCGCCCGGACGAGCGGCGCCTGCGCGACGCGGGCGGCCCCGACGACCGTGCGGTGTTCACCTGCGGCTGCGGCTACCTCTTCGAGGCGCCCGTCACCGCCTCGGTGGGCTGCCCGCGCTGCGGCGAGCAGCAGGCCTGGTAGCGCGCCGACCCGCCCGCCTGGAGTCTCCCGGGAACCGGATCCAGGCAGCCCCAGCTGATCATCGCTCGAGTGGCGCAGGCCGGGGGGCGGGCGGATCGACGACTCGCAGCGTCGACAGCGCGCGGGCGCCGTCCGGGCTGACGGCGCTGACCACCACGCGGCCACCGGCGGGGACCGTGGCCGGGGCGACGTACTCGCCGTCGGGCGAGATCGTGCCGACACGGGAGTCGCCACCAGGAACGCCGTTGACCCTCCACGCCACCCCGTCGCGCGAGCCGGAACCGATCGCGTCCAAGTGCGTCGCGGTCGAAGTGTGGATCTGCTGCGGCGCCCCGGAGACGGCCAGCGATCGGGTTGAGGCAAGCCCGCCCAGCGTGAGTGACACCGCCGCGGTGCGCGGCGTCCGGGGGAAGGCGCTGGACGCGTCGCGCGCGGCGAAGGTGAAGCTGTCCGGCCCGCTGGCGCCCAAGTGGGGTAGGTAGCTCACGTCCGCTCCGGAGAACCAGACCCCCACCGGACGGTCGAGCGTGCCCTTGGCCGGCGGGGTGACGATCTTGAACTCGAGCGCGCCGGGGCCGCCGGAGAACCGATCGTCAAAGCGCGTGGCCTTCAGCGTGATCGTCGAGGGCGCGAGCGCACTCACCGTGCCGCGGTCCACGGGGCGGGCGAGGTAACCATTGACGATCGACGTCGACGTCGCGAAGGCCCCGTCGTTGAGCTCGTCGGTCTCGAGGATCACATCGTCGGGATCCGCGTCAGAGCGCAACCAGTACTCGCCTGGCGCGACGTCCGAGACGTCGACCCACTGGAAGGCGAGCGCCCTTCCGTAGACGTCTCTCCACCCCGGTGAGATACCCATGAGCACCTCACGTGTAGCCGGTTGGTCCTCCCGGCAGAACTCGATGCTCGAGACCGTGTAGGTGGGCGAGACGGGCCCGTGCGCGTCGACGCGCTGGGAGTCCACGAGGCAGAAGCCCACCTTCTGGGAGGGTGCGGCCTCGGCGCTGCGGTCGACGGTCCACAGCGAGTAGCGCGCCGCGGCGCCCAGGTGCCAGTGGTCATGCCCGTCGGCGGGCTCGTAGCGGATCTTGGCCTCGGGAGAGACGACGTGATCGACCCAGCGACGCTTACTGGTCTTGATCCGCTGGACGACGGTCGTCATCTCGGTCCCGACACGGTCGAATCCACGCAACTCGAGTGGTCCAAGGCCGCGATTGTGGACGAAGCCGTCGAAGCGCAGAAGCAACCGGTCTCCCTGGTCGTCGGTGAACACCTCGGGCGGGGCGCTGGCACCCGGTGGGTCCGATACGAGGTCGGGGGGCACGGGCTGCGCCCCCGAGGCCGCGGGCGCCTGAGCGCCCGCGGCCAGCAGAAGCACGGCGAGAAGGGACGCAGGCCACCGGAACCCGGCCCGACCGGGCGGCAGGGATGTCGCCCAACGAGCCAACCTTCGGTCGCGTCCCATCCTCACTTCTTCTTACTCGTCTTCTTGGGATCGTCGGACTCGTCGTCGTCCTCGGGGGACGAGCAACCGTGGTCCTCGGGGAAATCGATGTGCTTGTCCCCGTCGTTGTCGATGCCATCGCTGCACTGCGTGGTCTTCTTGGGATCGTCGGACTCGTCGTCGTCCTCGGGGGACGAGCAACCGTGGTCCTCGGGGAAATCGATGTGCTTGTCCCCGTCGTTGTCGATGCCATCGCTGCACTGCGGCGGCTTCGCCGGAGCGCACGGGTTGCCGTGCACGTCGGCGATCGACTCGGACACCACGACCTCGGTCGCGAGCGCCTCCGACGTCACCCTGATCGCCCGCACGGTCAGCCGATCAGCTGTCTGGATCTGCTCGTTGATGACGACCTTGACCAGCGGCGAGGCGTCGATGACCGTGTTGGGCGGTGCCTCGATGGTGACCGGCTCCCCATTGATGACCAGGGTGACGATCCTGGAAGAGCCCGCGAACACCGGCTGGCCGGCCTCGCAGGTCACCGAGGCCTGCGACTCCAAGACGTCGGCGGTGACGACGGTGTCCCCCACGTTCACGACAGCGTTTGTCGTCGACGCGGAGGATGTCGCCCCGCCGGGCTCGTTGTCGGTTTGCGCGTTGGCGAGGTCGGCTCGAGCGATGTCGCCGATCGTCACGTTGGCCAGCTGCGCGAAGTCGTCCATGCACGGGTCGTTTGCGCGGTTGGCCACAATCGGCTCGGAGTTGACCAGCGGCGAGGTCACCCGCAGGGCGCTAGCTCGGCAGGTGAAGTTCCCGTCCGCCGTCGGTTCATCCTTCTTGTCTCCTCCGGCGACCGCCACAGCGGACGCCATGACGGCGACGAGCGCGGCCAGGCACAGGCAGGACGCGATGGCACGTCTCATGCAAAAACCTCCTTATGGATGTCGTCGGCACGACGGCCACCGAGACGGTGGGGGTCGGCGTCCTTCCGTGCCTTCCGTGGGGCCTCTGCATGGGCCCTAACGACGAGTTTGCCGATGGCTCGTCGACCGTCAAGACTGAAAAAGGTCCATTGCGGCTTTCGGACGGACCGATCGAACAAGCGGGAGGACCACCCGGGGGCTGGGTGGCCCTCCCGCACCGCCTCGAGGTCCGGGGGGACGGCCTCTCGGCTCTTGGCCGCGACGAACGCTCGCAGCCAATGTCTCGAGCGTGTTCTTCGCTGCGGTGGAGGGCGATGGTCCGCGGACGGGCCGCGGCGGTCAAGGCGGAAAAAGGACGGACGTCCCCGCGGATGAGCCTGGTAGGTGAAGAAGATCCCCCCCGAAAATTGGCGCAATGGTGTTCTATGTGACCCGACGGGGGCAGCCTGTGGCAAACGAGCTGGTCGCCCGACAACCAGGACAGCGAGGTCCGGAGTGTCTGGGAGCAAACGGGAGCAGGGAGGCGGGCCAGCCATCGCCCAGCTCCGTCGACGCGTGGTCAATGACACCCACGAACTGCGCATGCCGCTGACGCTGCTGCTCAGCCGTGCCGACCGGCTGCTGGACTCCGGCGGTCTGGATGCCGGCCAGCTCGTTGACCTGCGCGAGGTGCGTGCCTGCGCGCTGACGGTGCTCAAGCGCGTCAACGAACTGCTCGACCTCGCCCGCCTGGACGACAAGGGCTGGAGGGCCGAGCCGGCCGACCGCGACCTGGCGCTCGTGGTGCGCGAGAGCGCCGGCGCCTTCGCCGCGCTGGCCGCCCGCCGCGGGCTGCGCTGGGAGGTGCGGGTGCCCGCGTCGTGGCCGGCGCGCATCGATGAGGAGAAGCTCGCCACGGTGGTCAGCAACCTGCTGGCCAACGCGGTCAAATTCACACCCCACGGCGGCGTCGTGCGCTGCAGCCTGAGCCCAGGACCGCACGGCGCGCGCATCGAGGTGGCCGACAGCGGCCCGGGCGTGCCGGCGCCCGAGCGGACGGAGGTCTTCGGGCGCTTCCGCCAGGGCGGGTGCGCCACCGGCGCGCCCGTAGGCAGCGGCCTGGGCCTGGCCATCGCGCGCCGGCTCTGCTCCCTGCAGGGGGGCTACCTCTCGGTG
>JAHWKW010000053.1 GCA_019347675.1 Actinomycetota bacterium
CGGTCGGGAGGCGCAGGCCGACGGTCGGGTTGACAGTCGCCATGCCGCGCGGCAGCGCCCACCCGTAGAGCGCGCGGAGCGCGGTCACGACGTTGCGCACGGTCGCCGGCGCGAGCCCGCAGGCGGCGAGCCCGTCGGCCCAGCGCTGCGTGTCAGGGAGGGTCAGCTCCCGGAGCCTGGAGCCGCCGAATGCCTCGACGACCCGACCGCGCAGCTCCCGCTGGTAGCCGCGTCTGGTCGATGGCTTGTAGATGCGGCCCGAGCGGTCGCGGATCGAACCGTCAGCGATCCCGGCGACGAATATGTCTACGGTCTCGCGGACGGTCGGCCCGCGGTCGCCAGACAAGGTGCCTGCCTGAAGGCGCGCGAGCGCGTCGACACGCCATGACGGCCGCAGAGGTCCGGGAACTGCTCACAGATATCCAGTCCCGGTATCTCGGGGAGATCGTCGAACAGATCTGGCAGCTCGACCGGCTCGAAGTGCGTGCCCGTGCCCGGGCGGGTGATCTTCAACGCCTCAGGGTCGGCGCAGTCGGCGATGCCGCCTCCCTGCTGTGCGCGCCGGAATGGAGCGGTCGAGCATGACCTCGCCCGCATCGTGGGACCCGCCGGTAGGAGGGCCGGGGGTGCCCGTGGAGACAAGGTGGAGCGGAGCCTGGCCGCCGCTGGCCCGCACGCCCACCCCGCTGCCTCCAAACACAACGAGGGTAGGAAAACGGATGAGGGACTCTCGGAGCTTTGTTCGCACGTCAAGCACTGCGTCCATCTCCGCGTTGGGGAAGGCTTCCAGCGGTCCTATCAGTCGCCCGGCGATGCCGGCCTCTGTGGCCCGCTGCAGGTGCGGATCGACGACCATGCCTTCTGTGACCATCGCGCGAAGCAGGTCGCGAGCTCCGTCGTCGAACAACGGGAACGTCTGTGCCGACGAGGAAACCGACACCTCGACGAGATGACGCCACGCGGCTGGTCGTCGCCTCGCAGAACATCGGCTTCAGGGCCTTGCGGCGCGAGTTCCGCGCGTTCGCGCACCCGCCGTCGGCGATGGTGGGCGTCCTGCGCGACCGCACCTCGACCATCGAGTTCAAGCACCGCGGGGCCGTCTGGCAGGAGACCGGGCTGGCACGGGCGGAGGCGCCCGGTGGCGCCGCGACGCCCCGCCTGAGCTACCGAGGTGTCACAGCCGGACCGTGTCGCCCATCACGCGGGAGCTGGCCAGGCCGTTGGAGGCAACGATGCGAACACGGACCTCGGAGCCTGCGGGCACGTGAGCGCAATCGAGCTCCACGTGCGGCTCGCGGAGACCCACGGCGATCGTCTCCCAGGTCCGCCCCGCATCCGTGCTGATCTGGGCGGCGAAGCTCGCTCCCTCGGCGAACGGCTCGTCGAGCTCGAGGTCGAGCCCTATACGACGCGCGGAGCTCGCGCGGTGGCGTATCCCGCGCACGGAGGGCATGGCGCCGGGACGGAACACGTCGGCGACCGTGTCGTGGACGACGAGCTCGATCGCGGCGGCGGCGCCGGGGACCGGGATCACGGCGTCCACGAGCCCCACCTGGTCCTCGTCCGGCCCGCGCTCGGGGTCCAGCGTCACGGGCACGCCGTGGCGTGCGACCTCGCCGCCGTCCGCTCGACGAACGACCAGCGTCACGTGCCCTTCCGGCTCGCCCGGCGCCGGCGCGAGACTCTGCATGGGGTTGACGTAGCGGATCGCGCCCGAGCGCTGCGTGAGGTTGACCGTGGCGACGACGCTGACCGTGGCCGTGCTCGCTTCACCGTCTCGCTCGTGATCGACGCCGGGCCGTGCGGCCTGCACGATCTGCCGCTCCGGATAGCGCCTGTCGGGGCGTCCGGCGCCCGCTGATTCGCTGGCGGGCACCGGGGCGCCCGGGGCATGCGCGGGCATGTCGTCCACCGACATCAGCCTGCGACGGATCTCGCGATACGTGTACACGCTGGTCCACTGGTAGTCGCAGTAGGTCATGACGTCGTGCCACAGCGTCCCGCTGAGCGCACGGGTTGGCAAACCCGCAACCGGATCGCCCACATCGAATCCGGTGAAGCCGTCGTCCGTCGCGCTGAGCTGGCCGCTGGGGAACGGGTACCTATCGTCGAACCCGGACTCCCCGCAAGCTCCAACGTGGGGTCGGCCCAGCGAGTGTCCGATCTCGTGGCCGGCGTACCAGTCGCCGTAGCTGCCGTCGAAGTCCCAGCCCCAGTCTCCCGGACCCGTCGGTCCGCAAGAGACAAAAGGTCCCCCGACCTTCCCGCGCATGAAGAAGCCGGCGTCGCTGACGATCCCGTAGTAGAGCGTCCGCGCGTCGATGCCGCCGTCGAGATCGAGCGCGCGTATGGCGGCCACGTGCGCGTTGATGTCGTCGCTGTCGAACTTGTCGTCGGGCGAGAAGACGGGCCCGCCCGGCGCGTTGACGAGCACCTGCGAGCTGACGACTTGCGCCACCGGATACGCACGCTGTAGCCACGACAGCACGTGCCCATAGTCGATGTTGGCGGGGAGGATCGTGACCGGCGGCGCGTCGGCCGGATCGCTGTATTGGTAGCGAATGCCGACAACCCGCAGCCGCAGCGGTGGGCTGCGGTGGAAGTACACGACCGACTGGCGCGTCGTCGCGAAGGGCAGCTCCGTGCCGTTGTTGCGGATCAGGCGCGACAGGCTGATCGCCAAAGGGCCCTCGGCCGTCTGCCCCGGATCGAGGACGAAGTTCAGGCTCCGATTCTCGTCGGTGCGCTGCAGGGTCACGTCGCCAGCCTGCGCGGGATACAGAGTCGTCGAGTTGAGCGACGGTACGACGAGGGGGGGATCTGACGGGCCCTGCCTGACCGAGATCTCCCCGCCCACGGTTCGCGGGGGCCCCGAGTGCTTGCTCACGTACACCCGCACGACCGTCCGCTTTCCGGCGATAAGCGCCACCGACTGGGAGAGGTCCTGTACGGACTGCGTCACCTCGATGGCGTCGACGTTCACGGGCTGCTCCTCAAGATCCGGCGCCGTGATCGCACAGTCAGTGATGGCCGCCGATTCATCCGGGTGTCCCACCGCGACATGGCGGCCGCCACCCTCCGCCTCCGCGAGGACGCTGGCGATCGTGCGCTTGGCCGTCGCGTCGGCGGGCGTGTCGCTGGAAGAGAATGAGAGGAGCAGCAGCTCCGTGGACGTCGGCACCGGCCCGACCCACACGCAATAGACGCTCGCGTTCACTGTCGACCGCTGAACGTATCCCGTCGTCACAGCCATATTCGTGCCTCCTCGGAGTCCGGCTTGGCCTACACGGACTCGACGCGCACCGAGGTAATGAGCGCGTCGGTGTCACCGTGAAATGCGGTGACGGGACGGTAGTTCGTCGAGGCCGTTGCCAGCATCTGCACGGCGTTGGTCGCGAACGCGAGCTCCTCCGGCGACCCGTCGTGATTGACCGCAAGCAGCTCGGTGTCCGAGGCCGTGGGGCCGATCCAGGCGCACGCGAGCAGGTTTCCCACACTCGCGAACACCGTCATGCGCTGCACTATCCCTGTCGTGGAAGCCATCGAACGTCTCCTTGGGTAAGATCCTCGGCCGGCCTTGCCGAGCCTGCGCTGTACAGGCGCCGGCTGCCGTCAAAGCGGTTGGTCGATGAGACCCATCTCGAGCGCGAGGTCGCTCGCGTAGCGCAGGTCTCCGCGCAGCCTAAAGCTGCCTGCCAGAAACTGCTCCCGCGCGTCGCGCTCGCCGTCCAGCATGAAGCGAACGGTCTCACCGTCACCGATCAGCTCGATCAACGGCCGTGACTCCGTGCCTGCGGCGACGGACTCGCTGACATCGACATCGTTGCCTGTGCAGCGCAGACTGAAGTTTCCTCCGCCCGGTCCCGAGAGCCGCATCACGATCTCGCCGGACCGCAACGACCTTGCTTCACGCATCCTGTCCGCGAGCCGTGTAAAGCACGCTTGCATCTCCGCGCGCTCCTTGCTGTCCCTAGCCACGCCGTCCACCTCCTGATCCTCGCACCGCCTGTGTTGGAGTCGTAGGGTAGCGATCGGTTCAACCGGTGTGAAGGGGAGATTTAGCTAAGACCAAATCCCGCCGCCACAGCACTATAATCGGCGTAGGCTACGGCCGTATGACGAGGACCCGCGATCTCGCACTCGAGACGCTGCAGCTCGAGCAGGACGGTCGCGTGCTCACGGCGCGCTTCTCGAACCCGCCGCTCAACTTCATGACCACGGTCTTTATCCGTGAGCTCGACCAGCTGACGCGCAGCGTCGATCGGGACCCGACGGTGGGCGCGGTCGTGCTCACCGGCGGCGTCGAAGGCCGCTTTCTCACCCACCTAGACGCGCAAGAGCTCGCCGGGATTAAGGATCTTCCGCACCCGAAGCTGCCGATGCAGGCGGCGGAGGTCGTCGTGCTGGTGCTCAACGTCGTGCTGCGGCTGCCGGGGGTGGCGAGCCTGCTCGAGCGGTTCGGCGGAGCTCCCGGCAAGGGGATCGTCATGGGCCACCGCTGGAAACGGTTGACCCTGCGCATGAACCGCTCCGCCGCGGTCTACCTCGCGGCGATCAACGGCCCCGTGCTTGACGGCGCGCTAGAGATCGTGCTCGCCTGCGACCTGCGCTACACCGCCGACGCCGCGCACCTGCGCATTGCCCAGATGGAGATGCTCGTCGCCTTGATACCGGGCGGCGGCGGGAGCCAGCGACTGCTGCGCATGCTCGGCCCAGCGCGCGTG
>JAHWKW010000054.1 GCA_019347675.1 Actinomycetota bacterium
TGGAGGGCGAACATGCCGGCATCCTCGAGTCCGAAGTCGATCGCGTTGGCGCTTTGCGCGAGCTGCCGGTCGTAAACCAACGAGCGGAACAGCCGCGACGACTGGCCACCCGACAGGATCTGCTCGAGTAGGGTGAGCGCCGCCGAGTCGGGATGGTTGAGGCGCGGCCGCTGCCAGCTGTGGACGATCGAGGGCAGGGGCACATTCGGCCCGAAAGCCGAGATCGTGCGGCCGGCGGAGCGGGGGCGGGCGGCGCGGCGCCGCCGTTCGCCGGGCCCGACGTGCCGCCGGGCGCACCGCTGCTCGCGTCCTCGCCGGTCATCCGCGCGCGGACTTCTGGGGTCAGGATGCCCAGTTCCTCCTGGGCGTCCGTGTCGAGGAAGCGCGAGGCCAGCCAGCGCATGATGTAGTCGGGCATCGACTTGGCGAAGGGAATCTCCGGGTTCTGGGTCATCCCCTCGGGCTCGAAGCGCATGTAGCTGAACTTCTGCACCAGCGTCTCCAGCGGCACGCCGTACTGCAGAGCGATCGAGATGGCGGTCGCGAAGGAGTTGAGCAGCCCGCGCAGCGTCGAGCCCTCCTTGCCGATGTCGGTGAGGAAGATCTCGCCCAGCGAGCCGTCCTCGTACATGCCGGCGGTGATGTAGCCCTCGTGGCCGGCAATCGAGAACTTGTGGGTGATCGACTGGCGCTCACGGGGCATGCGCTTACGGGCCGGGCCGGCGGCGCGCAGCGCCTCCGAGCGGCCCTCCTCGCGCGCGGCCACCGCTGTCTCGGCCACCGCGGCGTCGACCGCCTGGGCGATGAGGGTGTCGACCTGCTCCTGGGTGAAGGCGCCGTCCTCGGCTGCGCCCTGGACGTCGTGGGCCTCGGTGCGCAGCGCCTGCGCGGTCTTGGAGCCGTCGCGGTAGATGGCCAGCGCCTTGACGCCCATCCGCCAAGCCTGCAGGTAGGCGTCGGCGATGTCCTCGACCGTGGCGGCCTGGGGCAGGTTGACGGTGTTGTGGTTGACGATGCCGTTGGCAACGAACGCGTGGGTTCCGGGAACCGAAATATCGAAGACCTCGCGCTCGCCGGCGGCGATCACCGATGTCACGGGACTGAAGTGCAGGTTGCGCTCGACGACTTGCTGAAGCCACTCGGGAAGCTCGACGCCGGGAATCTCGGCTAGCCGCACGACCGACTCGCGCGACACGTCACTCGTCCGCGCATCGACGAGATGGCGATGGCGCTGTCGGAGCCCCGTGCCGGCTCCCGAGCGGCCGCTGCTCCCTACCGGGATGAGCTCGTAGAGCTCGCGACCCGAGACGCCCGGGATCACGTCGGCCGTGCTCTGGTGGTACTGGCGCGAGGCGATCTCCGTCGCTCGCAGCGCCTTGTGCGGCTCGGCGAAGTCGATCATGCCGACGAGCCGTTGAGCCTCCCGTCCGGCGGCGTAGATTTCGTCGAACGTCTTGTCGTACGGCGCGTTGTACTTCGAGACGCGCCCGTGCACGATCCCGAGGTTGGTGAGGATCGCCTGCAGGTCATCGAGCAAGCGCGGCGAGTCGACGCAGATCGCCCACTTCGCCATCCCGCGCGTAGTCAGGTAGGCATCAAGACACAGACCCTCGAGGAAGCGCAGCACCATGGCGCGCGGGGAGCGCAGGATCGCGTCGGGCACCCGCTTGTGCGCAGCTCCGTTGCCACATCCGAGGTAGTCGAGGAACTCGACGAGGCGCTTCGAGGAGAGCTCGATCGACGGGCAGCGGCCGACCGGCCGAACCACCTTCGGGACGCGCTCGAAGATCTCGGTCATGAGGGCCACCAGCCGGGCGATGACGGTTTCATCGGCGTTGCTGATCCTCACCGTGTGGGTGCTTCGGGTGATATGGCCCTCAGCCGCGTATGCGCCGAGCACGAAGGCCAGTCGCTCGGTCATCGCCTCGGGAATCGCGATCGCCTTCTGGGAACCCCAGGACGGCGAGGGTACAAAGTCGGCGAAGCTCGCGGGAGCCGTGGCCCAGAGGTTGTCGCCGTACTGAGTCGCGACCTGATCGCCGGGTTCCAACTCGTCGAGCCGGCGCCAAGCGAGCTGCCCCTCATCGCAGGTCAGCACCATGTGGTTGGGCGTGCCGGTCACACGGTGCCCCGAACGCAGCACCGCCTCGCGCACGGGCCTGCGTCCGCCGTAGTAGAACGCATCGGTGGCTCGCCGACCGTCCAGCGAGGCGATGGTGAGCCGCATGTCCCGGAAGGAGTCGGGGTGCTCACCGTTGCGCAGGCTGCCGATCCGGGTCAATCCGTGCTCACTTGCCACGAGGGTGTCCCCCACGACGCACTTCGAGATCGCGCCGCTGATGAACGGCTGGACGGCGCCCATCATCTTGATGTGGCCCATGTGGGAGATGGCGCGCTCACCGACCGCCACGTCGAAGACCTCGAGATGCTCGGCGAACAGGTGCGGCGCGCCGACGATCGTGTTGGTCGCGGCGACGTGGGCCTCGATCTCGGCGATCTGCTCACCGGCATAGCCCAGTGTCTGCAGCGCGAGGGGCACCGTGCGGTTGGGGATGGTCATGCTCCCGCCGCCGACCAGCTCCTTGAACTTCACCAGTGAAAAGTCGGGCTCGACGCCGGTAGTGTCACAATCCATCAAAAAAGAGATAGTACCCGTGGGTGCAAGAACAGTGGCCTGTGCATTTCTGTAACCGTGAACCTCTCCCGTGGCCACCGCATCGTCCCACGACGCACGGGCCGCCTCGAGCAGTCCGGTGTCTGCGCACGTGGATTCGGGGATCGAGTACGAGGCGTCGCGGTGCATGCGCATGACCGCGTTGTGGGGCTCGCGGTTCTCCTCGTAGCGCTCGTAGGCGCCCATGGCTGCGGCGATACGCGCAGACCCCAGGTACGCACGGCCGGTCATCAGCGCGGTGATGGCCGCAGCGGTGCCACGGCCTTCGTCGGAGTCGTAGGGCATGCCGTTGGACATGAGGAAGGCGCCGAGGTTGGCGTAGCCCAGGCCGAGCTGACGGAACGCGCGGGCGTTGACGCCGATCTCCTCGGTCGGGTAGCTCGACGGCCCGACGATGATCTCCTGGGCGAGGAACACGATGTCGACGGTGTGCTCGAAGGCGTCCACGTCGAGCGAACCATCCTCGCGGCGGAACTTCATGAGGTTCAGCGACGCGAGGTTGCACGCCGAGTCGTCGACGTGCATGTACTCGGAGTTGTGGACCACCACGCCGCTGTCCGGCCCCTCGGCGCTGGTGACGGCGAAGTTGCGCGTCGCGGGTACCTCGAGGTCGAACACCGGCACGCTGGTATGGAGCTCCAGTCGCCGGACCGCCCTGACCCGTGTCTGGCCGCTCGACGGCCGCTCGGCGACCTCGGTCGGGCCCCCGACGGACGCGAAGACGGGCGCGAGGGCTCCCGAGCGCAGGGCGATGCCGGCTGACAGCGACTGGGCCTCGATGTACTGGCCGCTGGTGAGCAGGAACCGATGCTCGGGGGTGCAGCGAAGGACCGCCCCGTCGGCCGTGGTCACCTCGATGAGCTCGTTGGTCATGCCGGCAATCCAGACGGCTGACACGGACTCGACGGTCGCCCTGCCGATACTGCGGTCGTACGCCGCGACCTCCGGCAGATCCTCGCCGAGCGTGTGCCGACGGTGCAGCTCGTCGAAGGGCACCGGGCCGTCGGTGGTGTGCACCAGCGTCTCGCCGGTGAAGCAGCAGGGATTGGAGGCGTTGATCCGCCCCGAGTTGGGCGAGGTGTGCCACTGGTTGATCGTCGTGTCGTACTGCACGCCCGGGTCGGCGCAGCGCCAGGTGGCCGCGGCTATCTCGCGCATCAGCTCGCGGGCCTGCATGGGCTCGCCGATCGGCTCGCCGGTCATGCGGGAGGTCGTGCGCCACTCCTCGTCGTTCTCGACGGCGCGCATGAACTCGTCGCTGACACGGACCGAGTTGTTGGCGTTCTGGTACTGGATCGACTGGAAGCCCTCACCGTCGATCGACATGTCGAAGCCGGCCTTGGCCAGGGCCTCGGCCTTGTCCTCCTCCTTGGCCTTGCACCAGACGAACTCGCGGATGTCGGGGTGGTCGACGTCGAGGACGACCATCTTCGCCGCGCGGCGCGTCTTGCCGCCCGACTTGATCGTGCCCGCCCACGCGTCGGCCCCCCGCATGAACGAGACAGGCCCAGAGGCGGTGCCGCCCTTGCTCAGCGGCTCCATCGACCCCCGTACGCGTGACAGGTTGATGCCCGCTCCAGAGCCCCCGCGGAAGATGTTGCCCTCCTTGGTGTTCCAGGCGAGGATCGACTCCATCGTGTCGTCGACCGAGAGGATGAAGCAGGCCGAGCTCTGAGGGCTCTCCTCGAACCCCACGTTGAACCACACCGGCGAGTTGAACGCCGCCATCTGGTGGAGCAGGATGTAGGTGAGCTCGGCCTCGAAGGTGTCGCCGTCCTCGGCGGAGGCGAAGTAGCCGCGGCTGCGCCCCCAGTCGGCGATGGTGCCCGCGACGCGGGAGACCATCTGCTTGACGCTGCGCTCGCGGGTGGCCGAGCCGATCTGGCCGCGGAAATACTTCTGGGCCACGATGTTGGTGGCGTTCTGGGACCACGTCTTCGGGAACTCGACGTC
>JAHWKW010000055.1 GCA_019347675.1 Actinomycetota bacterium
AACGCCTCCTGCGCGAGCTCGGAGGCCACGTCGGCATCGCCGCAGTACAGGCTCACCGCGCCCACGACCCGCGGAAGCTCGCGGGTGTAGAAGTCGTCGAACGGTGTAGTGGACTCCAACGGTCCTCCGGCAGTCATCGCCTCATACACAGACGTTTCAGCCGCCCGCTTGGTTGCGGTCCAATCCCGAACCCGTCCGACAATGATCTACCACAGGGCTAGTACGGCGGTAGCGATCTCCCGTTCTCGTACGGCCCTCGGGCGCTTATGCCGTGTTCCGCGCCGAACGTCGTGCGTGAACTACCGCAGTTTCCCGTAACTCGTGTAGCCGGGCTGCCCCGCCCGAGACACCGCGCTCAGAACCGTGCTTGCCGCGCGGGTTGCGGCCCGTCGGAACCGATCGATGACGCACACGACTACTCGGTCGAGTCAAGTAGGAGAGCGGGCGTCGCCGCCTGGAGCGCGGCTGACGGCCGTAATGTGCTGCTTCTGTGAAGGGAGAGGCCGCCATGTTCATGGACAAGGTCACAACCACCCGCGACGCCGCCGAGGACGTTTGGCGCGAGAGCAGGTTGTTGGATGACCCTCCCGACAGCCTCTTGGCGCTGCTCTCGTGGGAGGAGGACGGTCAGGTCACGACCGTGTCGGTGTGGGAGTCAGCTGCTGACCGAGGTCAAGTGGCGGCGGACCGGATGCTGCCGCTGTTCGAGCGGGGAGTTCTCGGTGAGCGACACGGCTCCCCGCATCCGGTGGAGACGGTGCGGATCTACCTTCGGCCTTGACGTCACTCGAAGCGCACCCGGCGACGCGTCGATCCCCACCAGCGTGATCCACGGCGCGCGTCCCTACTCGCCCCGTAGTACCCGATCGAAGATCGCCGGCCCCGGACGTCCAACCGGTTGCGAACGGCGACTACTTCACTCGGTGACCTCCAGGGAAGGACCGACACGGGCAACCCCCCATCGGGCCCCGATCTCGTCGATGCGTGACTCGTCAGGCGGTCCGGTCACCGATGCAAAGTACTCGGCCTGTTTGGCGAACATGCCTTCGAGCCCGCCGGTGTGATGGTGCCGAAGACCCACGCTGGGCCGTCCGACAGGTTCGCGAACGTGGCGCACGATCCGTGGTAACCAGACGAGCGTTCCGGCACCGGCCTCGAACGTCTCATCCCCGACGCTGAAGGTCATAGTTGCCTCGGGCCGGAGCACAGCGCTTGGTCAACTACCGCTCCGAGCGGTCGGCGTGTTCGATATCCAATGGTCCGGGAACTCCGCGCGGAAGCCGTGGTTGCGGGCGGGTGGTCGTGAGAAGCTCGACACCCATAATGATCCGGCGAGTAGCCGCGCGTGAAACGGTACGCGTGGGCTCGTGCGGGGGGGTAGGCCTCCCTGGCTGACGTCATTCGCTGTCGTTGGCGGTGACGAGCTCGGCGAGAAGGGCGTCTCGGGCGGCGGCGAGGTGCTCGCGGATCATCACTTCGAGTTGGTCGGCGTCGCCTTGGTCGATGGCGTCGAGCATGGCGTGGTGAAGACGTCCGGGTCGGCCACATGCTGGGTGTCAGGATCCCCGGCGGCGCGCCACCGACGCTGGTCGAAGACCTCGCCGAGGCGCAGGTCCACGTGAGCGCCTGGTGGGGACTCCATGCGGGTCTCCCCCCACGTCTGGACGACCGACAGGGACGTCGACCGGTTCCTCGAGGTTCTGGCTGACCACGGCGGTGCGGGCGGCTAGGGCAGCGACGTCGTCTGTAGGGTGGGGCGAGGGCGTGCGGGACAGGTGGAGATGCGATCCTCTGAGGTGCTGACGTCGGGGCGTGAGGCGTACGCCCGGGCGGACTGGACCCAGGCCTTCGGGGCGCTGTCGGCCGCCGATCAGGACCTGGATCTGTCCGCGGACGACCTGCAGCGGTTGGCCGTCGCGGCGTCGCTCACCGGACATGACGACGAGGCCACCGACGCGTCGGAGCGGGCCCACCAGGCGTTCGTCGAGGCGGGGGAGGTCGGACCGGCCGTGCGGTCGGCGTTCTGGCTCGGGGTCCTGCACCTGCGGCGGGGCCAGCACGCGCCCGGTGCGGGATGGATCGCCCGGGCTCGGGACCTCCTGGAGGAGTCCGGTCTCGAGGGTCCGGAGCAGGGCTACGTCCGGATCCCCCAGGCGTTGGGCGCGCTGGATGCGGGCGATCCGCAGACGTCGTTGGCGGCCTTCGAGGAGGTGCGGGCCATCGCGGACCGGTACGACGATCCCGATCTCATGGCGCTGTCCCGGTTGGGGTGCGGACGCGCGCTGGTCGCGATGGCCGACGCGGACCGCGCCGCCGAGATGTTCGACGCCGCGATGGTGGCCGTGACGGCCGGGGACGTCTCTCCGATCCCGGCGGGGATCGTCTACTGCGGGGTCGTCATCGGTTGCCGCGAGATGTTCGACGTCCGCCGGGCCCAGGAGTGGACGGTTGCGCTCAGTCGTTGGGTTGCCCGGCAGCCGGGACTGCAGCCGTACCGCGGTCAGTGCCTGATCCACCGGTCCGAGATCATGCAGCTGCGCGGGGACTGGTCCGAGGCCATGGAGGAGGCCGACCGCGCCTGTGCGCACCTGGAAGGCCCGCCGACGGACCCGGTGATGGGCATGGCCCGCTACCAGCAGGCCGAGCTGCTGCGTCTGCGGGGCGAGTTCGCCCGGGCCGAGGAGTCCTACCGGCAGGCCAGCGAGTGGGGCCATCCCGTCCAGCCCGGGCTCGCCCTCCTGCGGCTGGCGCAGGGCCGGATCGATGACGCCGGGTCCGCGATCCGACGGGTCGTCGAGGAGACCGCCGAGGACCGGATGAAGCGGTCACGGGTCCTGTCGGCGTTCGTCGAGATCACGCTCGCTGCGGGTGATGTCGACGCCGCCCGCGCCGCCACCGACGAGCTGGAGGAGCTCGCCGCCGACCTCGACGTCGTCTACCTGCACGCGGTCGCGGCAACCGCGCGGGGCGCGGTCGTGCTGGCCGACGGTGATCCGCAGACGGCCGGCGTCGCGTTGCGGCGTGCCTGGTCCGCGTGGCAGGAGCTCGACGCCCCCTACGAGGCGGCGCGGGTGCGGTTGCGCATGGCCGAGGCATGCCGGCAGCTCGGGGACGACGACACCGCCGACATGGAGCTGGACGCCGCACGCCGGGTGTTCGAGGGGCTCGGCGCCACCCCGGACCTCGCCCGGGTCGCGGAGCTCGCACCGACCGAGGAGTCCGCGGCGCCGGGCGGGCTCACCCCCCGCGAGGTGGAGGTGCTGCGCCTGGTGGCCACCGGCGCCACGAACCGGGAGGTCGCGGACACGCTCGTGATTAGCGAGAAGACCGTCGCGCGGCACCTCAGCAACATGTTCACCAAGCTGGGCATCTCCTCGCGGTCCGCCGCGACCGCCTGGGCCTACGAGCACGACGTCATGTGAACCCGCGGGTGGCGTCTACACAGAAAGACCCATATCCGCCCGGGATCCAGATATGGGTGTTCCTCCCGAAGCGGTCCGTCGACGGTGCCGCGAGTCTGGGGGCATGGACGTCGGAGCCCGCACCGCAGCGTTAGCAGCACTCGACCTCGGCCCGGACGGGGAGGCGTACGACCTGGCCGTCTCGACGGTGCAGGTGGCCACGATGGCCGACCTCGCGACCGACCTGCGGCGACTCGTGCACGCCGCCCAGGCTGGCAGCCTGGTCGGGGTCGCGTCCTTCGCCACGCTCGGCGAGGTGGAGCCGCTGGCCTACTACGTCGGTGCGCTCACCGCGGTGGCCGCAGACTTCGCCCCACCCCCGTTGACGCCGACCGCCTTCCAGCTGGCCGACCCGACCCGGCTCGCCCACCGGCTGCGTCAGGTCGGGCTGACGGAGGTCCGCGTGCGGACGGCGACCCGGTCGGTGCGGTTCGACTCGGCACAGCACCTGCTGGAGGCCGTCACCCGTACCGACCCGATCGGGGCACAGCGCCTCGAGGCACTGACGGACCGGCAGGCCAGCGACGTCGAGCAGGTGCTCGACGGCATGTTCCGCGAACGGTCCGGCGGCTCCCGGGGAGCGGCGCTGCGCGCCGTCATCAACGTCGGGCGGGGCCGGATCGCAGGGAAGACCCGATGAACGAACCAGGAGGAGCCCCTATGGACACCCGCACCCGGACCGGATCAGACCGCGAAGACATCGAGACCGTCATCATCGGCGCCGGGCAGGCCGGCCTCGCCGTCGGCCAGCAGCTCACCGAACGGGGCCGACCGTTCGTGATCCTGGAGGCCGCAGAACGCATCGGGGACAACTGGCGGCGCCACTACGACTCCCTGAAGCTCTACAACCCCGCGAAGCTCTGCTCGCTGCCGGGGCTGCCGTGGCGGTGATCGTCCGCCTGCTCGGGTTCCCGGTGTGGGCGGGCATCGTCCCCGGCCTGATCGTCTTCTTCGGGACCTACATCGTCCTCGCCCGGCGGATCGCCACCCGGATCCAGGCGCTCTCGCAGACGGCGCAGCGCGAGCTGTCCGCGCCGTCGGCCAACGTCCGCGAGCAGAAGGTGAAGATAGACAAGG
>JAHWKW010000056.1 GCA_019347675.1 Actinomycetota bacterium
GCGAAGTTCCGCAGCTCGAAGCCGTGGCTACGGACGGGTAGGCCAAGGACCCGAGTAGTGCATAGCGCCCACCGCCGAAGCCCGAGATCGCCGGGAAGAGGACGGCTATCGGCCGCGGTTCAGTAACTAGCCTCGTCGCTCTTGGGGTTCCCCGCTGGGGCCCGTGCTCACCACGGAGATCGACTTCATGAACGGCGAAGGTCCGGTCGTCCGCGAGGCGCAGGCGAGCGACGCCGCAGCCATCGCGGCACTACAGGTGCGCTCATGGCGGGCGGCCTATCGAGGCATCGTGCCGGATGCCTTCCTCGACAACCTCGCAGAGGACGCGTGGCTCGAGCGATGGACCAGTCAACTCACCGCGGCGGGCCATGACGGGATCCATCAACTCGTCTCGACCGACCCTCGGGACGGACCACCAAGAGCCGTTGCAGTTTGCGGTCCCGCGATGGAGCCTACTGTCGAGCTGACGGGCCAGCTCTACGTTCTCTACGCCGACCCGCCAAGTTGGGGACGGGGTCACGGAGGCGCCCTGTTGCGCCGCGTTCACGAACTTCTTGCTGCTGACGGACACTCCGGTGCCATGCTGTGGGTGGCCGCAGACAACGACCGTTCGATCGAGTTCTACGAGCATCATGGATGGACGAAGGACGGCGAAACCCAGCTTGAGGAGGTGGCCGGGGCGATCTTCGATGAGGTCCGGATGGTGCGGGAACTCGCTAGCTGACGGCAACCGTGGATATGCGCGGCCATCTCAGGATGACTCCGTGACCCATAACAACGTGGCAGTCAGCCGATCTGCCGACACCACCAGCCTGGGATCCGCGACACTAGGCTGCGTCGGTATGGACTGGTGGGAGGATTTCTTCGACGAGAACTACGTCGAGGTGTGGGGCGCGGCGGGGTCCTTCGATAACACCGCGGAGCAGGTCGACGCCATAGAGCAGATACTTGGTCTGCCACCAGGATCGCAGATCCTCGACGTGGCGTGCGGCTTCGGGAGAATCGCCGGACCCCTGCACGAACGGGGCTACGACGTCACGGGCCTCGACTACTCATCCACACAGCTCGGCTTGGCGCAGGAACGCTACCCCGGCCCGCAGTACGTCGAAGGAGACATGCGCGAGCCACCCCAGGGGCCCTTCGACGCGGTCCTCAACATCTTCTCCAGTTTCGGCTACTTCGAGGAGCGAGCCAACGACATGGCTGCGCTCGCGGCCTGGCACGCGGTCCTTGTCCCCGGTGGCCCGCTCTTGATGGAACTCATGCACCGCGATCGACTCGCCAACCTCTTCAATCCGGACGCGGAGCCGGACGAACAGGGTCCAATTCGCGAGAACGGCACGACCGACTGGGTAACGGGAGTGAGGACCGCCACTGCCATATCCGGGGACGTCAGCAAGACGTTTCGAGTGCGCCTCTACACTGCGACCGAACTGGTACGCGAGCTCCGATCCATCGGCTTCACCACTGTCAAGGTGATGGGTGGGCTCGATCCCGGTGCGGTCTTCACTCCGCGCACGCGTCTGGCGATACGCGCGGTCAAGTAAGCGTGGCCGAAGTATCAACACACAGCCACGGTGCGGTCGCCGCCCGCATCCCGGACACCGAGCGCCCGCATCCGTGGTTGCGCGCGACCTGGGTGTCGGCCCGCAGGGCGCATAATGGATCGCAACCTGCGCCCGTCAGCACCTCGAGTCGCGGGCATGGGTGACACCACTAGGAGGATGTCGGCTTGGCAGCGGGTTACTCCAATCGCAGTGCGGCAGAGAAGCTCGGAGTGAAAGCGGGATCCCGCCTCGGCGTAATCGATGCAGACGAAGGGTGGGAACTCGACGGCATGCCCAAGGAGGTCGTGGTCCGTAACAGCCTCCGCGGCAGCCGCGACGTCACGATCGCGTTGCGTCCGCTCTCGGCGGCACCTAGAGCGCAACGCCCAGCGCTACGAGCGTTCGCTGGAGGACGCCGCAGCCTTGTGGATTGCTTGGCCCCGCCGAGCGGCGGGGCACGAGAGCGACGTGACCGAGAACCTCCTACGGGAGGTCCTCCTCCCACTCGGCCTTGTCGACGTCAAGGTTGCGGCGGTCGACCACGACTGGTCCGGCCTGAAGTTCGTCCGGCGCAAGGAACTGCGGATGCCGTGAGCCCAGACAGCTCCGCATGCACTGCCGTGGTTGTCGCGCGGCCACGAGCGGCAGTGGGGCCAGCGGATCCCGCCCGTAATGTCATCCCCAGAAGATCGAGGTGGGGTCCGAGTCGATCTCTTCGAGTAGACCGTCGATGTCGGGGCTCGGTTCGGCGAGATCGTACTCGTGGAACTTGAGGTTCCGGTCACGCCAGTACAACGACCACTCGTCCCGGGTCTTCGTGTATCGCAGGCGAGCGACTGGGAACCGGGTCCACTCGTCGCCCATGTCGGGATGCCACGGGGGACGGCACTCAAGGATGGTGATGGTGCGGTCGGTCACGTCCAGCTCGATCCGGACCTGGTCTCGAACGTGTACGGGTACGCGACCGTCGGCCCACTCTCGCACGCGCTCCACGGCTCCGTCGGGGATCATCGCTGTTCCTGGTCGTCCGGTCGACGGACGCGCACGCGCAGGGGTTCGACGATCACGACACAGCGGCTGAACTCCTCGAGCTCGTGGGCATCGAGTAGGCGATCAACGAGCGTGAGGATCGAGACCGGGTCCTGGCTGACAGGGCGCAGGACCACGACACCGGCGTGGCTGCCGGGAGGGAAGCTGCGGATGTCGCCAAAACCTCGGTCGAGCGTGATGACCATGCGGTCGTCCTCCGTGGCGGCCTGCACGACGATGGGGTCCTTGCGTCCACCCAGCTGCTCGTCGAGCACGGTGTCCACGTCGTGACCTCGCCGCTTGAGCTCGTCGGTGAGGTCGTGTGGGAGGTTCTCGTCGAGCTTGAGCCTCACGCGGGCAGCGGGAAGATCTCTTCGCGGGCCAAGGCAGCGCCGTACGCGGCGGCTGCGCGGATGCCCTCCCGCGTGAGGGACGGGTACTGCTCAACGATCTCGTCTTCCGACAGGCCCGCGGCCAGACAGTCCAACACCACACTGACCGGAATCCGGGTGCCACGGATATGGGCTTGGCCCCCGACGATGTCGGGATCGACGGCGACCAGGTCGGCCTGCTGTTCGGTCATGTGACGAGTGTAGGCCTCGAGCCTCTCTTTGATCGCTTCTCTTCCGGCATCTGTGGATGCTCGACCCGACGACGCAACGGGCGTCGCGAGGAGGTCGATCATGTCCACGTTCACGCTCGAACTACCTACCAGCCAGCAGCAGGACACGTCGAGCTGGGCGGCGGTTGCGTTCATCGCCAGCTACTCGTCGGAGGCGACCCGACGCACCTACACGACCCAGCTTCGGTTGTGGATGGCATGGTGCGCCGACCATCACCTCGATCCGCTGGCTGACATCCGTCGCCCGCATGTGGAGCTGTACGCCCGCGAGCTCGAAGCCCGCGGCCTGTCCGCAGCGACGGTCGCGTTGAAGCTGGTGGTGCTCACCGGCTTCTACCGCTACTGCGTCGAGGAGCAGCTGGTGGAACACTCGCCCGCGGTGCACGTCCGCCGTCCCAAGGTCTCCCAGGAGTCGACCCGGATTGGACTGGACCGCAACGAGCTCGGCGCGTTCCTGGTTCAGGCCGGTCTGTCCGGAGGCAACGACCACGTGCTGGCGTGTCTTCTTGGGCTCAACGCCCTGCGGGTCTCGGAAGCCTGCGGTGCGGACCTGGGTGACCTCGCGCTCGCCAACGGCCACCGCACCCTGCGGATCGTCGGCAAGGGCGCCCAGCCTGCGCTGATTCCGCTCGCCCCACGGACCGCACGGGCCATCGACGCCGCGGTCGGAGAGCACACCGACGGTCCCCTGATGGCCCGGGCCGATGGCAGCCGCCTCGACCGGCACGCCGCGGGACGGATCGTTCGTCGGCTCGCCAAGCGAGCGGGGATCAGCAAATCGATCTCACCGCACTCGCTGCGGCACGCCGCGATCACCGCCGCGCTGGATGCCGGCTGCAGCCTGCGTGACGTGCAGGACTACGCCCGCCATGCCGACCCTCGCCAGACCCGACGCTACGACCGGGCCCGCGGCGCGCTCGACCGCAACCCCACCTACATCGTCGCCACCTACGTCGCCGGAGCAACCGGCGCCCGCTGACACCTTCGGCACGGCCTTCGCCGCCGGTCCTGGCGGCCGCTGGACCCTGCCCAGAACGACACGGAAGCCGTGGTTATGATCGGTTGCAGTCGCCTTCCGAGCAGCGCATAACCGGCGGGGGTAATGGCGACAACGACGGCAAGAACGGCGCCTGCGAACATCCTCGGTCGAAGTACGGCCCGCCCGCTTCGACGGGCATGCCGACGGGAGGGTCGAGAGCTCGCTGCAGCGTCGGCGACGGAGGATGGTTT
>JAHWKW010000057.1 GCA_019347675.1 Actinomycetota bacterium
GACCGGGCTCCGTCGATCCCAGGTTGCTGAGGTAGGGATGGACCGGCTCGGAGGCTCTGAACGGCGTGAACCACTCCTGCACCCGGAGGTTCGTCATGCCGTGTTCGAGCGCCACGTCGGAGTTGGGGTCCTCGATGCCATCCCACTGCGGTTGGTAGAGGAGTTCGAAGTCGGTGTCCTCGAAGGCGCAGTCCTCGTAGATACCCCATGCGGCGCGGGTCGCGATCAGGTCGGAGGTGATCCCGGCTCGGCCGAAGGCTCGGCATCCGTGGCGTGGATCTCGAGTAGCTGCCTCGGCGTGAGAACCGGTACGTCTGGCAGGTCGAGTTCGATCAGGTCCGTATCGCCCGTGACGAGGGCATCGGCACCCGCGGCCCGGGCGAGAGCGATCAGGTAGTCGTCGTCACGATCGGGACTGACGGTCGGAGGGTCGGCCAGGTCGTCCCATGGCTCGCCTCGACGGGCAAGCTCGGCAACGTAGGCATCCACCTCCGGCGGGGACAGGTACTCGCGGAACTTCTCTCTGCGAAGGACGCCATCGAGCTCCGCCAAGAGCATCGGTGAGACGATCGGAACGATGATCCCGGCGTCGACGAGGTCGGTGACCGCCGCGGTGGCGCCGGACGGGGTGATGGCGGCCGAGACCAGCACGTTGGGGTCGATGACGACCCGGCGTGGAGCTGGCACCTACCCGGCGTCGGCCGCGCGCTCCACGCGGTAGGCCTTCTGCTCAGCGATCGCCAGCCGCATCGCCTCTTCCTCGGAGAGGCCACTGCACTCACGCGCCGCCTTGAGGATGTCGCGTAGCCGTCCACCTTCGAGCTGCCGGCGAACAGCCTCGACGATGACTTCATCACGGGCCTTGCCCGAAGCGGCGGCGCGCTGATCGACGAGCGCGAGCAGGTCGTCGTCGAGCTTGATCTCCACCGTGCTCATGGCGCCACCTCCGGCGGAACAAGGATACGCGGTCGATGGTGGCGTCGGACATCGAGCCGATCGATAACGCGCATGAGTGCTCGGCGGGACGGATGTCGGATGCAGGTCTCGCCTTGGGGTTCCACGGCGGCACCGACCCGGCTTTGAGTGCCGGTTTACTACTTCGGTCAACCTCCGGGTTCGGAAGCCGGGGGCGTGGGGTGCATCTCCGAAAACGGTGCCCGGCCAGGGTCGGCGCACGGCAGGTGTCGAGATCTTTCGTGACGGGGTCTGTCCTCCGGATCGACGAAGCACCCCTGCCGACCCGGAGGACGACCGCACCTCATGCGAGCCGACGACTCTGCGAGGCCGAATTGCGCCGGGTGTAGCTGGCCACGAAGAGCCAGAAGGACCCGATGAGGACCCCGCTCCCGAACTCAGTCAGGATGATCGCCACCAGCCCACCGACGCCAGCCAGCACGGCAGCCCACCGGGGAAGGCTGGATCTGCGCCAGATACCCACAGCGAACACGATGGACCCGACCGCTGAGAGCAGGAGACCAGGACCCGCTAGGACGAAGAACCAGTCGAGTTCCTCCCGGACGATGAGCCCGATGGCGACGCCAACGGCGATGAGGGAGTAGCCCGTTGCGATCAGACCGGCACCCGTTCGGTTGCTCAGGCTGGCGCGCGATGCGGCGACGACGGCGACGATGGTGGCGACCAGGAAGATGAGGTTCGCGGCGAGCAGCCGGCGTTGGATCCGCAGCTCGAGCTGACCACGCAGCGCGGCGTGAACCAGACGCAAACGCAGCTCGACGTAGTCGATCGAGCGGCCACACCAGCCCTCGTTGCTGTCGTCGCGCCGGAAGTGCAAATGGTCCTGGGGGAGAGACACGACGGCCTCGTCGTCGTCGACCCCACGGCAACTGCGACCTGATCGTCCCCGGGGTAGGGCAGCAACACCCACAACGTTTCCCCCACGAGTTCCACCTCGACCTGCTCGCAATCGAGGGATGGTGGACGTAGTTCCTCGAGCATCGCCTCGAGGGCTTGCAGGAACCGCTGCTGGACCGGCGTCAGAGCGTCAGCGTCAACACGGTCAACACCTTTGATCCCTTCTTCAGTCGACGGGGCCGGTCAAGGCCGGCCGTCCCTAGGCCAGGGGCGCAGTGACGGCCCCGACACAAGTGCGGTGCCGTGGGCCGGGGGAGCTGCCGTTTTGCGGTTGGGGTAGCGTCTGGCGCGGACGGCTAGATGGAAGGGTTGGTGTGGCTGAGCAACAGTTTGAGGGTGGTGTGCGCCGGGCGGCCGAGATGGTCGATGACCTCACCGGGGACACCGAGTCGTTTTTGGCGCAGATGGCGGAGCAGCTAGAAGCCACCGTCACCCGCAACGAGCAGTTGCGTGACGGGCTGGTCGCGCAGGTTGAGCGCCTCGAGGGACTGCTGGCCTATCAGCGCGGTCAGCTGTCGCTGCTGCAGTCAGCCGCGGAGGGTGTTCCCCACGACCAGACCGCCCCGGCCAGGCACGCACCGCAGGCCGAAGCGGTCGAGGACGTCGCGGACGTGGAGCGCGTCCCGGAGGCGGAAGCAGACGAGGTGGGCCTAGACGCGGCCGGGGTGGACTTGGACGTCGATGTCGGTGACACGACGGTCAGCTATGGGGAGCGGGTGTTGCGGGTGTTGGCCGAACAGCAAGAGGCGACGCTGGACGAGTTGGTTCAACGTCTGGTGGAGGCGGGCGACAGCGACGCTACTCGCCGCAAGGTCAGCACGTCGGTGACGAATCTGCGTCGGGCCGGGCGCGTGGAGCGAGTGGGCGACGTGGTCCGGCTCGCGGGTTGACCAGGCGACCTGGGCCCACCGGGCCCGGCGGTTGAACCGGCCTGGGTTGCGTCTCAGCCAGTGATCCGCCGGCACGCTTGCGAACGCTCGGCCCAGCCCAGCTCGCGTGACGATGGCTTCAGAGCGCACCGGCGTACCGGGGAAATCTGGCCACCACGGCGCATCGGATCTCCGGTCGGCCGCCAGCTTGAGTCGAGGAGCGTCATCGTCCCGTCAGGTTCGATCAGCAGGACGTCTACGTTGCCTGCACCCGCACCGGGAGGGAAGCCTCGCCTGCGATCACGGCCTGGGCCGATGCCCGATGGCAGACCCGGTATGCATCAGCAGTTCACGCCACCGCTCGTAGGTGACCTCCGCCCCGAAGAAATCCGCGGCCTTGAGGATTTCGTTGGCGAGGCGGATCTCGCGATCTCGCGTTCGAATTCCTCAACCGCTCGCGATCGTCGGTCGTCAACCCTCGCCGACCCGCGTCTCGACCTCAACGTTCGCACCCACGGGCGCAACGTCTCGGCGGTCATCACGACCTTCCCCGGCTTCTGCGAACGACGGACTGCGGGCCTACGGGCAAACTGCCGTAGCGGTAGTTGTTTGGGAAGGCGCGCGTACTGCCGCATTGGGCGCGGCCGTCGAGAATCTTGCCGCAGGCGCGGAAGCCGCTCGAGGATCCCCGCTGTGCGGGTGGTTCGGTACGGCTACGTCTCGGTGGCGCGATCACGCCGAGGATCGCTGCCGCTGGGATTGGATCGGTGATCCGCGCGTTGAAGCTGGGAGACGGCGAACGACCGCCGTCATCTTGGCGATGTCGTGTCTGTGCACGAGAAGCTCATCTGCCAAGCGATCCCCGTTCGTTGTCCGCGCGAACCCGGTTGGCCGCGATTGCGTGCCACACGCTCAGGTAGCTGCCGAGGTCGGATGCTCGACGTGCCCGACCACCGGCTGTTCGTCGGATTACGTGGACGGGGCGGCGGTGGTCGCCGGCTGGCTGCTGCTGCATGGACCGCTGGGGGTGCTGGTCCTCGCCGCGACCCTGCCCGAGGTCCGACGCCGCAGTACTGGGCGGCGATGCTGCGCCGCCTCCACGCAGCCGAGGGGCGGGCCGTGGCGGCGATCTTCGGTGACATGAGCCGGCCTGGCGCCCAGCGCTACGGGTTCCTGCGCCTGTTCCGTTTCACACTCTGGCACCGCGACAGACAGTGAGTGATGCGCCCCGACGACCTGTTCGACCGAGCCGCCGCCGGACTCCAACGTCGCCTGCCGGCGGTCACGCCGGCGGACCTCGACGCGCCGACCCCCTGCGCAGGCTGGAACGTCCGCGACCTGCTCGCCCACCTCGCAGAGGAGTCCTGCTGGGCTGCCGGAGTCCTCGTCGGCGACGCCCCAGAGGTGGTCACCGCACGATGCGACGGCGACCTGATCGCAGACCAGCCCGTCGCGGCCCTCGACCGGCTGACCGCGGCGGCACGGACCGTCGCACGAGACCCGTCGCGAGACACGGTCTCCTTCGGTGAGCGCACCATGGCGACCGGCGACTACCTCACCGAGCTGTTCGCCGACTACCTCGTT
>JAHWKW010000058.1 GCA_019347675.1 Actinomycetota bacterium
GCTCATGTTGGCACAACAATGTCAGAGGCCCGGAAGCCAGAAACGCCCAGGAACCCCCAGCAAGAACGGCAAACAGCCCGCTACGGCCACGACTTACGGCACGACGATGCGGAAAACGCGCCTAGTGACGGCAAGCGCTGCGACATCTGCTCCCGCGATGTCGACCTTGTCTACGAGGGGCCCGTGTACTCCCGTCGGTCCGGTCGACCCACGATCTGCGACGAATGCATCGCGAGCGGCCGTGCGGCCGACGAACTTGACGCCATGTTCACGGACCTGGGCGGCGACGGCTGGGAAGACGTGCCTCGTGCGGTGAAGGACGAGGTCCTGCGCTGTACGCCTGGCTTCACCGGCTGGCAGCAGGAGACGTGGCGAGCGCACTGTGGCGATGCCATGAACTTCCTCGGGCCCGTAGGCCACCGGGAGCTTGTGGGGTTGGGGCCGGAAGCGGTCGCGTCACTTCGCAGGGAACTGACGTCGTGGGGCTGGCCGGCTGACGAGGTGGACGACTTCATCAGCTCGCTGGACCGGAACGACATGCCCACGGCGTACGCGTTCCGGTGCCGTCACTGCAACGAGTTCGAGGTCTACGCCGACTTCACGTAACGCTCGTCCGTCTCGCGGCCTACGACTGCGCGGAGCGGCGGTTCTGGAGGACTACCGCAGTCTCAACATGGGGAAGGCGCGGTCGTCACGCGACACTTCGATGGCCTCTAGTGCTGGGTGTCCAAGCATCCGACCGGCGATGCGGTCCGGCAAGACCATGAAGCTGGTACAGGCGTCGAGGTCGGTGGTGACCGACCAGGTCGAGTCCGTCGCCCAGCAGTAGTGCGGTGACCCTCCAACGGCCTGCATGAAGTCAAGGAAATCAGAAGCAGCTCCGGTAGCGACTGCTCCCACCTCCTCTCGCACGTTTGTGAGCGGCCCCGAGGCGGTCCACCCATGGCGGAACATCACGCAATCAGGTGTTGCTCCTTCGACGATGACCTCGGCGATCGAACGGGCACTCAGGACGTCAAGCGAGCCTTCCTGGGGGCCGACCATCGACCGAGGCCAGCTGGGACCGTCGAGCAGGTCACCGAGCGTCTGCCAATCTGTGTTGGAGGCCAGGCTTCGGTCCGCGAAAAGCTCCGCCCACCTCACGCGGCGCATCCCCGACACGTCTACTCCGATGGTGGATGTCCGCTGGAGAACACCCGGCGCCTCTGTGCCGAACGCCTCTCGCCAGGTCGCATCCTCCGACGGACCAGCGATCTCGTCCCACGTTGCGGAGGTCCCCGCGAAGGTCGGGTCTTCGTAGATCGCGTGGAAGACCTTGAGGTAGGTCCCTTCGCCGTGCGGGGGGAGGACCTCGCCCACCGTCCACGGGCGGTCCATGTTCGTCGCGTGAATGACCGGTTGGATGGGCGCGGTCAGATCCTCCGCAAGCCCCACGTCCTCGACGAAACGCATCAAGTGACCACGGACAGTCCGCTCACGATGGGGCAGCGCGCAGTCTACGAGGCCAGAATGGGCGGCTTGTATCGCCCGTTCTCGTACGGTCCTCTGGCGCTTATGCCGAGTCCCGTCGCCGAACGTCTGCGCGAACTACCGCAGTTCCCGCAAAGTGGTAGCCGTGTTCCTCCGCCGAGCCGCCACCCCGCCCGACTGTCCCTTACCTTACTGCGTTGGGTCGCTTGGAAGGCATCCCTTACCATGCCGTGGGGTCGCTTGGAGGGTGCTATGGCTGCCGTGACGGTGGGGGTCGCCGGCAAGGGCGGGGCGGGCAAGACCACCGTTGCGGCCGTGCTCGCCCGTGCACTGGCGCGTCGAGGTCTGGATGTCGTGGTGATCGACGCCGACTCTGACCCTCACCTGGCGATGGGTCTTGGGATGCCGCTCGATGCAGCGGCGCGGATCCGGCCGCTGCTGAACCAGTCAGGTCCCCGGCGCCTCCCCGAGGGGTTGGCACCCAAGCAGGTCCTGGCCGAGTACGCGTTGCCCGCACCGGACGGCGTCATGCTGTTGCTGGCGGCACAGGTCGAGCGGGCCGGGAGCGGCTGAACCGGGATCTCCCACGTCACGGTCCGTGACTTCATCGCCCAGGCGGGTTGCCGACCGGTCGTTGACGCGGTGATCGTCGACATGCAGGCGGGTCTGGAGCATCTGTCGTGGGCTGGCGGGACTCTGCGCGACGTCGACGTGCTACTGCTGGTCACCGAGGCGCACACCAAATCCCTGCGCACGGCCCATCGTGCTCACGCGTTGGCTGTGCAGCTGGGGATCGCATCCGTCGCGGTGGTCGGCAACCGGCTGCTCGACACTGACCGCGACCGGGTCGACCGGTTCGCCTCCGAGCGGGGCCTACCGCTGGTGGCCGCCGTCCCTGAGGATCCCGCGGTGCGGGCAGCCGATCGGGCAGGAACGTGCCTGCTCGACCACTCGCCCAACGCCCCGGCAACCACCGCGCTGCTGCCACTCGCCGACCGCCTGACCCGCATCCACCAGCCGTGAACTGCGCCAGCCCGAGATGGCGGCAAGGTGCCGGGCACGCGTGGTGGGCCCAAGGGCCGGGCGGGCGGCCCGCTGTGAGTGCGGCCCTAACCCTGCCCTAACCCGAGGCGCGCGTCGTCGTTTCTAGGCGAGCGTCGCGCGGCCCCACACGACGTAGCAGCACCGCGGCGACAAGCATGGCGACGCCCAGGCCGACGGCCAGCGACGTCGCCACGACCGCCCACAGTGGAACGTCGAACGACGCCGCCGACACAACGCTTGTGCGGTTTGGACCGTCGAGCAGGATGGACGCGAAGTAGATGTCCTCGGCCTGCGTCCGCTCGTTGCCATTGCGGGTGTCCTGCCAAGCGACGAAAACGGCGTTGTCGGTCGACGTCATTCCGACGTTCGTGTGGCTGTGGATGTTGTTGGACCACACGCCGATGGTGCGGTCGATGATCCGGTCGCTGACACGCACGTTCTCGCTCCACGTGACTCCCTGGTCACTGGAGGAGGCGTAGTACACATCGTTGTACCCGCCGGCGTTACCGACCTCTCCCTCGCCCTCCGGCACCGGGCTGTTGCGAAAGTCGTACCAGGCGACGTCCACACGACCGTTGGGTGCGATCGATATACCCGGGTCGTACTGCTGTACGCCCACCCGATCGTCGTTGATCCGCCGCCTTTCGCTCCACGTGTCACCACCGTCGGTGGAGACACGGACGAACACGTCGGCGTCCGCATCGGGGCGGCTGGCGCGCGGATCCGGATGGCCGTACCAGACCGCGTACAACGTCCCAGTGCTCGGGTCGGCTGCGAGCAGCTGCTTGCGCATGAAGCTGAAGCCTGCGTTGCCCTCGTCGATGACCCGCACCTCGTCGAAGGTCCGCCCGTAGTCCACCGACCGGGAGTAGTACAGGGGCCGGACGAGAGGCTCGTCGGGGCGCGGGTCGGCGAACCCGCTGGACGGGAAAATCACGTGCACCGTGCCGTCGGGGCCAACGGCCGGCCGCGGCTGGTACCCGCCGTGCTCCTCGTCGTTGCTGAGCTGTACCGGCTCGGCGAACGTCCGGCCTCCATCATCGGAGGCCGCGATCAGCGCCTTGTGACCGGTGTCCACTCCCCGCTGCAGCCACGACACGTAGACATGCGTCGGGTCGCTGGGGTCCACCACCACCATCGGCCGCTGGTTGTTCGTTCGCGGGTCCTTGGTGACCCCTTCAGGCGCCTCGTAGACCATGCTCGTGTCGAAGCTGCGACCGCCGTCGGAGGACCGGGCCAAGAACACGTGCCGGGGCCGGTCAGCACGCTCCAGGTGGTTGAACTTGGGGTCGTTGGCGACGAGCGCCACATACAGCACGCCCTCGCGGTCAAAAACCAACGTGGCGTACGGCCCGTTGATGGCGACCCCCGAGCAGTCGGTGTGGGGATCCAGCATCGGGCTCCCGCCCGGGTACCAGGTGCGGCCCCCGTTCACCGACAAGTGCACGTCACAGGTCCGCTTGCTGCGAATCTCGCTCTCGACACCACCAGCTCGCCGTTGGTGGGGTTGACCGCGATCTGCGGTGACGAGTGCCCACGCGCCGGATCAGCATTGGTGGTGACCTGCACCGCGGCCGTGACAACCGGCGCTGATTCCAGACCTCCTGACATAGCGGGATGGTTCATGCAGAGTCGGGCCGGGTTTTGATGGCGTAGACGAGCTCGAGGTCGGTGCCGGGGTAGAGGGTGTGGGTGTCGGTGAGGACCTGGCAGAGGGC
>JAHWKW010000059.1 GCA_019347675.1 Actinomycetota bacterium
GGTTGACCGGCCCGTGGGCGCATCTCAATGACCTCCTCGAGGACGATCCCCGAGCGGTGCTCGTAGTGGACACCTGCGACCTCGCGACCGGCGAGGTCCTGCAGGTCACCGCCCGAGGCCGGATCGAGATTCGCCCGTACGACCGTGCTCGAGCCATACGCAAGCTGCGCCGCTATCTCGGCCCGGACATCTCCGCGTGGGACGCCACGTTCGATCCAGACGCCATGGCCGAGGCCAAGTTCGCGCGACTCGCCCCAACCAAACTCAGCGCCCGTGACCTCTCGTTCAAGCCGAGCGCCGACGGCCGATCCGGCTGACCCATCGGTCCGCCGATACTCACCGGTCCACGATCACGGCACAAACGACCGTCGACCGCGCCGTGTTGTTCAACTGTTGCGCCACACACCCGATGGCCGTTGGGAGCGCCGGCTTGTCCGCGATGGGCCTGCGCGCGCCAAGCGCCGGCTGACGCGCAACCTCCGGTAACGGGGAGTCCGAATGTTGCCCACCATTGGGTGTTGAGGCGATGCGCAGTTCGGCGGAGTGTTCAGGCCAGCGGGTCCGCGGCGAGGTGGGATAGGTCATCGAGCTCGGGGAGAAGCGCGACGCTCTCTTGCTCAGCCCGCACATCGGTCTAGGGGCGGGGTCCTCTCCTTGTCGGGAAGGGCCGCTGGTCGGGTCCCCGTTCCTGGCGGGGTTCGGCGTGCTGTTCGATCAGGGCGTCGATCTCCGACTCGCGGTAGCGGCGATGGCCGCGTCCGCGACCGCCTCACGGTGGCGGGCGACGCCGCCGCGACCAGCGCCAACATGCCGGGAACGCGACCTTGTTCCGTCTCGGGTTCGTCAGCGACCTCGTTGGCATCACCTTCTACGTCCTGCTGGCCATGGCGCTCTACATGCTCCTCAGACACGTCAACGCCGAAGCTGCGTCGGCCATGGTCGTCTTCGTGGCGCTCGCCGCTGCGATCCTGAGCATCAACACGCTTAACCACTTCGCCGCACTGATGGTCGCCACGCAGGAACGGCTCGCCAGCCTCGGCGGGTCTGACGCCCTGGTGCTGATGGTCCTCGACCTGCACGAACACGGCTACCGGATCGCCCAGATCTTCTTCGGGTTGTGGCTGCTGCCACTGGGGTACCTCGCCTACAGGTCCTCGTACTTCCCCCGGCCCCTGGGCGTCCTGCTGATGGTCGCAGCCCTCACCCACCTGGTCGAGATGCTCACCCACTTCCTGCTCCCCGACCTCGGACCCACCATCATCCTCGCCATACAAGCGCCAGCGATCGTCGCGGAGTTCTGGATGATCGGATACCTGCTGATCAAGGGCGTACGGACTCCCAGTCGCAAAGAGTCTGTCCCCGACGCCGCTTCCGCATCCTGAAGCAACTCTGGAGAACCGAGATCATGCGCGTCGTCGACGAACACCCGGCCTTGCATTCCCGCCAGCCACAGCGGTAGGAAGAAGGTCGAGAAAGCGCGCGAGGGTCCCCAGGAGACCGGCGGTGACATCGTGAAAGCGATCGTCCGCGAGCGGTACGGCCGACCCGGGGAGGTCCTCGAGCTCCGTGACGTCGACGTGCCCACGATCGACGACGGCGAGGTACTGGTGCGAGTGGCAGCAGCCAGCGTCAACGCCGGAGATACGGCGATCGTGGAAGGCAGCCCCTACGTCATCCGCCCCGTGTACGGCGTCACGAGGCCGAGGCGGCGGGTCATCGGTCAGGACCTCGCCGGCACGGTCGAACAGGTCGGCGCCAAGGTCAAACGGTTCAGCCCGGGTGACGAGGTGTTCGGAGGTGCCTTCGGGTCGTTCGCCGAGTACGCCGCGGCACCGGAGAAGCGATTGGCCCGCAAGCCTGCCGGTCTCGGCTTCGAGGTGGCGGCCGCCGTCCCGATCGCCGGGCTCACGGCCCTGCAAGGGCTGCGCGACGCTGCCCGCGTCGAGGCTGGCCAGCGGGTGCTCATCAACGGGGCATCGGGGGGTGTCGGGACCTACGCGGTCCAGGTCGCCAAGGCACTAGGAGCCGAGGTGACCGCGGTCTGCAGCACACGCAACGTGGACCAAACCCGGGCGATCGGTGCCGACCACGTCATCGACTACACCGAAGAGGACTTCACCGCAGGCGCAGCACGGTATGACGTCGTCTTCGACAACGCGGCGAGCCAATCGCTGGCCGCCACCCTGCAGGTCCTGACTCACGGGGGGATCCTGGTCCCGAACGCCGGCATGCTCGACCGCAGGTGGCTGGCCAACCTGCCCCGCCTGTTCGGCGCGGCGGCGTCGACGGTCGGAAGCCGCAAACGCGCCCGGTTCTCGCTGCAGGCATGGAGACCCGACGATCTGCTGACGCTCGGCGCGTGGATCGAGGTAGGCACGGTCTCGCCGGTCATCGAGAGGACCTACCCGTTGAGCGAGACCCCCGCTGCCGTCGCGTACGTCGGGGAAGGCCACGCCCGAGGGAAAGCGGTCATTACCGTCTGAGCGATCGAACGAACGAGGGCCCCGTTGTCAGTCGTCGAACATCGTTGTCGACCCGGGATCGAGCACCCCGCAGCCCGCGACTACAGGCCCGACCGTGCCCTGCATCCCCTTGCCAGGATGGAGATGAGCTCGTCAGGCAGCTGGGACGACAACCGAGGGCAGGCGCAGACCCTGGTTGCCGCGAGGCCTCACCCGTCGGCGAGGTCCATTCGCAGGTACTCTCTGATACCCAGCCATCTCGGAGGATGCTTCACCGTGTCCGGGAGGGCCGCCCACGCTTGGTCCTCGTCGACCAGTCGCGGGCTGGTGAGATCCACGTCCTCACCGCCGATCGTGAGGCGGGCGTGACCGGCGGCGAGCACGTTGCGGACCCAGTCTGACTCCGAGCCGTAGACCAGGATGAACAGGTAGCCGCGCTCGACGAGGTGCGCGTCGAGTGGTGTTCGGTAGGTCTTGCCCGAGGTCCGGCCGACGTGGGTTAGCACTGGGCGGTCGCCACGCTTGAGCTCCCACGGGTTGAACACCCGTTTGTTGATGTGCCTCCACCATCGTGGCATCGGCATGCTTGCGACTCCTCTACCGGATTCACGGTAAGCGGTTGCTGATCTCGCAGCGGTCATGGGCGCTGAGTCCGTTGACGACTACCGCCCATATCCACGGTTCTCGCTGTGGGTCGGAGAGCTCTCGTTCAGGTCGGCATGCGGCCGGTTTCGTAGGCCCAGATGGCGAGTTCGACGCGGTTGCGTGCTTCGAGCTTGCGCATGAGGGCGCTGAGGTGGGTCTTGACGGTGCTGAGGCTGATGTAGAGCTCGTCGGCGATCTCCCTGTTGGTGCGGCCTCGGGCGACCGCGATCAGGACCTCTTCTTCGCGGGGGGTGAGCTGCTCGATGGGATGGTGCGGGATCGTCCCGGTCGGTGCGTCAGCGAACGTGGCGAGCAGACGGGCGGTGATGTCGGGGGCGATGAGCGCGTCGCCGTTGGCGGCGGCGTTAACAGCCTGCACGAGCAGGGCGGGGTCGGCGCCCTTGAGGAGGAAGCCGCGGGCCCCGGCCTTCAGGGCGCCGTGTACGTACTCGTCCAGATCGAAGGTGGTGATCACGACGACCGCGAGCGGATCTGCGACGTTGGGGCCGGCGAGCTGGCGGGTTGCCTCGATGCCGTCCAGCCCGGGCATGCGGATGTCGAACAGGCACACGTCGGGCCGCAGTTCACGCGCCAGGGTGACGGCCCGCTGACCGTCTGCGGCCTCCCCGACGATCTCGATGTCGGGCTGAGCATCGAGGATCATGGCGATCCCCGACCGGACGATGTCCTGGTCGTCGGCGATGAGCACGCGGATGGTCATGCCTACGACGATCCGTTCGCGACTCGAGAATCCAGACCTCCTGACATAGCGGGATGGTTCATGCAGAGTCGGGCCGGGTTTTGATGGCGTAGACGAGCTCGAGGTCGGTGCCGGGGTAGAGGGTGTGGGTGTCGGTGAGGACCTGGCAGAGGGCGGC
>JAHWKW010000060.1 GCA_019347675.1 Actinomycetota bacterium
GCTCATGTTGGCACAACAATGTCAGAGGCCCGGAAGCCAGAAACGCCCAGGAACCCCCAGCAAGAACGGCAAACAGCCCGCTACGGCCACGACTTACGGCACGACGATGCGGAAAACGCGCCTAGTCACGATCTACCGCGCGACGCTTAGTCCGACAGAGACCTCGTGATGGACGCGTACAGCGCCGATGTCGCTCGCGCTTCGGGCAACGACAACATCCCCAGACCGACCCGTCGTGGTTACGGATCCGCAGTTACCTACCTCGCTCGCAGGCGATCAGGATCAAACAGGCCGAAGCCTTCGACCGGATCGATGACATCAACCCTCACAGGGTGTTCCCGGAGGATTTGCGGAAGAGCCGTCGCGTTACGTCATGCTCTTCAGCGCGAGCGAAGGGCCTCGGCTGCTTGAGGCAGGTGCCCTGCCCCGCGCTTCCTGCACGTGTTCGCTCTGGAGCGGATACCTCGAAGAACCATCCGGCCAGCGCCTCACGGCGTTCCTCAACGACAATCGCATCCCACTCGTCGAGCTCCACACCTCGGGCCACGCGTCTATCACCGACCTCAGGCGTCTCGCAGAGGCACTGGCCCCTAACCGCGTCGTCCCCATCCACACGTTGGGCGGCGAGAGCTATGACGCCCTGTACGACGTAGTCGACGTCCAACCGGACGGTGCTTGGTGGGACGTCTGACGTCGCAGAACGACCGGCGGTGACTCACGTCTACGCCGACTGCCTCTGGGATTCGTCGAGCAGACGGAGCAGGGCGGGTACCGGAACGGCCAGTCCGCGGCCAAGACGCATAGCGGGGAGGTCCCCTCGTCGCGCTGCCTCGTAGGCGCTGCTTCGTCCACGCCGAGGAGTTAAAGGCCTCCTCGACCGTGGGTAGGGCGAGATTCATCTGGGACATCCCAGTGCTTGTTTGTAGCTTTCCTCGACGGTCAGGGGGCGCCCGCCCATGACGGTCCCGTCATCGTTCATGACTGCGGCGTACTCCCAGACCACCTCCGGGTAGTCGCCTGACGAGTTCATCTCATGCAGGACGTCCCATTCGGACGAGCTACGCATTGCCTCGACCGCCTGGTTAGTAGCGGTGACGTCTCCGCTGCGGCGGGCCTCGATCCACTGTTCGATCCACGCGCAAGCGACCGCGCCGCTCACGGCGGCACCGAGCTGGTAGCGGTCGCGCAGCGGTCCTTCCTCGAGTGCTGCGGCATCGAATCCGTCCGGCTGCGGGATGTCGACGAGCATCTCGCGGACCACAGCCGCGCGGTCAGCCGAGGCGATTACGCTCTCTGGCATGGCCGATAGCCACGTGTCTACATCGACGCGTTCAAGGCTCAACAGCACGGTTCGGTAGGCATCGATCGAAGGGAAGGCACCACGAACCTCGACGGTGTGGTCGCCGTCATGGAGCAGCGTGGTGAAGTCGTTGCCACCTGCGTATATGAACAGCATGGCGTGGTGACCGAGGACGGTCAGCTCCTCACTGTGGTCGGCCGAGTGGGCTCGGTCGTCCATGTACCTGTCGAAGGCGTCCGGGTCCCGCCAATGCACGGTCAACTCGGTCCATCCGTCGCTGAAGGTCATCTCCCCGATGCCCTGGCCGTACACGTCCGCTCGGGTCACCTTCCATTCGGGTTCGCTCACCAGAAGCAGCGGAGAGGCTTCCGCGGCTCTGACCAGGGCTTCGGCCCAGGCCGTGCCGCTGTCACGACCCAGAGGCTGGATCACCACCAGTACCAGCGCCGCCGCCGCGACCGCGGCCGCGACGGCCAGGAAGCGTCGACGGTGGGCGCCACGGGCGGCACCCGCGCTCTGCCCGTGGGATCGTCCGGTGGCGACGATCGCTTCGCGCAGGTCCATTTCGGCGTCTTCAAGGTCCAAGGCGGCGACCTCGTCATCGGTGATGGCAGTTGAGGCCACGAGAGCGTCGAGTTGCTGGTCGTTCATCGATTTCCCTCCGTGTCGATGGCCAGTGCTGGTCCGTCGGGTCGGGGGTCTCCATGTGCAAGATGCCCGTTGCCGCCGGCGTCGAGCGGCGGGTCGTGCAGATCCGACAGTGTCTGGCGTAACCGTTCGCGGGCGCGGCGCAACCGGCCTCTGACCGTGGAGGGGGGAACGTCGAGGACGCCGGCGATCTCGGTGGGGTTCAGCCCCTCCCAGGCCGTCAGGTGAAGAATCTCACGGTCGTCGTCTCCAAGCCGGTTGAGAGCCTCCCGCACGACAAGCGCGGCGGTGACTCGGTCGGAATGGTCCTCGGCAACCCGTTCGACCAAGACTTCCCGCAGATGGTCGGCTAGGGCGCTGCGGCGACGGTTGCTACGTCGGTGGTTTGCCAGCACCCGCCGGGCCACACCAAAGAGCCACGGACGTGCTTGCCCGTGAGCAGGCAGAGCGTCGATCCGCCGCCATGCCACCACGAACGTCTCGGCTACGACATCGGCCGCATCCCCGGGCTCCTCGGTGCGCCGCAGCGCGTACGCCAGGATCGACCGTGCATGCGCATCGAATAGATCCCTGAACGCCTGAAGCTGTTCGTCGCTGGTCAAGATGTCCCTCGCGGCCGATGGTTGTCGCGCTTCACTAAGTACATGTCCGGCACGGCCTCTAGCGTCCCATTGGCCCCAACCCGAAACCACCACGGTCAAGCGCGACTCGATGGCTCAACGTCTGGGGCGGATCGGAGTCTTCGGAGTACCAGAAGCGATCATCGCCATCTCGCTCGCAGTCAGCCCGTCGGGGCGGATCTGGCGGTCGAGCAGGTGATGCAACTCCGCAACGCTGTGAGTGTGGACGGAGAAGGACGTGATTCCGACCCGTCGGTTGCATGAAATGGCTGATGCCGTTCGGCGTGCAGGCGTCTGACCGGACGATGATGGTGCCATGGAGCTGGACGTTCATCCGACCGTGCTGGCGATCTGTCGACTGGACCCTTCCCGGGCTATCCCGGCTTGGACGAGGGGAGTGGCAGGTCCATTGGTGTCCGTGACCCGGACGAGCGACGAGCTGTCGATCGTGATCCCCGAGCACGCCGTGCCGCACTCGGTTTTCCACGAGGGGGGCTGGCAGGCGATATCGGTCCGCGGTCCGTTGGAGTTCTCCCTCACGGGTGTACTGGCCGGATTGTCGGCGCCACTGGCGGACGCGGGGATCCCGGTCTTCGTCGTGTCGACCTTCGACACCGATTGGCTGCTGGTACGCGCAAACGACCTAGACGACGCTGTTGAGGTCCTAGTGGTCAGTAACGTAGGTTCCTTTACGTTTGGGTCTTGATGGCGGATACTTTCTCGCATGGCAAACCATGCGAAGGTCCTGGACGTCTCGAAGGAGGACCGCAGGGTCCTGCAAGCCCGCGTCCGGGCGAAGTCGGCCCCGGCCAAGCAGGTCGAACGCGCACGGATCGTGCTGTTGGCGGCAGAGGGGTTGCCGGCCGACGAGATCGCCAAGCGGGTGGGCTGCTCACGGGCGACGGTGATCACCTGGCGGCAGCGCTACGAGAGGGGCGGGGTGGACGCGCTCGGTGACGCGCCGCGCTCAGGGGCGCCGCCGACGATCACCCGCGACAAGCGTGAGGAGGTCTTGGCGGCGACGCTGACCCCGCCGCCGCAGCGTCTGGGGATCACCCATTGGTCGTCGCGGCTTCTTGCCCGCCACGTCGGTGGGGTCAGCCACATGACCGTCGCGCGGATCTGGCGCGAGTGGGGGCTGCA
>JAHWKW010000061.1 GCA_019347675.1 Actinomycetota bacterium
CAGGGCCAACATCCGCCGCTCCAGCGCTGGGTCCACGGTGGACAGCTGGGGGACTTCGTTCGTGGTGGTCACCAGGGTCCAGCGGAGGGGCACGGTGACGGGCTGGCGGTAGAGCGCGCGGACCTGGATGTACCGGGCTCCCGTGATGGCCTTCAGGTGGGCAATGTCCACCTTCCCCGCCATGTCCAGCTCGTCCACGTGGACCAGCCGCGCGTCCCGCACGCTCTCCAGCTGGCGCTCCGAGCCCGAGCCGCCGCCCAGGACGTTGCGCCTGCCGCCCGCAAGGTAGGAGACGCAACGCCGAACGGGGTGGCCGGACGCCCACGGCCGTGGCGGCTGCAGATGTCGCTTCCACCACTTCGTACCCCATCCCGGATGGCCCGGTATCGATCGGGGGGTCATGGCCTCCAGCGGCTGCGCGTTTATGCGCTGCGTGGTGGCATTTCCCGAGCGCGCGTAACCACGGATGCGGGCGCGTCGTCACGCGCACCGCTCGGGATCAGATACCGACGTGGTCGAGGGCCGCTGCGGTCTGTCGGTACTGACGGGCGGGGATGAGGTGCACGCCGTCAACCGTGCCGCTATCGCGCAGCCGGGTGACCTGTTCAACCGCGAACCGGACACCCACGTCGGCGCCACGTGCCAGGTCCCGCAGGAGGGACTCAGGCACATCGAGTCCGGGGATGATCTCGCCCAAGCGACGAGCCATCTTGTCGGAGGCGAGCACGACCACCCCCGCGTAGACCTTCCCCTCGAACCCGGTCCGTTCACGCCAATGCGTCACCGCGTCCTGGTCGAACGAGATCTGGGTGAAAACGAAGTCCGCTTGCCGCTTCCAGGCCTGCAGTTCGCGCGTCACGTCGGCGGCGACACCGACGCGGAAGCGTCCCGTCAGGTCACTTTCCTCCAGCTCGCCGAGCATCTGTCGGACAGTCAGGGAGCTTCTTGCACCCTCACGAGGCCGGTCGCCATAGACCAGCAGCAAGGCTTCGACCCCGTACGCAGCGGCGGTGAGCAGGTCACGCTGGAATCCGAGCAGGTTGCGGTCTCGTGCGTTGAGGCAGGCCACCGCCCGGCCTTGTAGGTAGCCGACCTCGTGGGCGACCGAGATGCTGGAGACGGTGGCCCGACCCAGGTGGCTGTCGGGTACGAGGAACGCGTCGCAGCTGCGCCGCAGCACAGCGATCTGCTCGCGGACGATCGCCATGTCCGGGGACGCCGGCGGCTCGATCTCGCAGACGATTTCGAATGTCACGTCCCTGCCTTGTCAGTCTCGAGGACCGTTCAGCGCCGGCGCAAAGCAACCCGATGCGGGCCTTGTCCTCGCATCCGGGCCGGGGGAACAATACACAGGTGCTCGTTGCCCCCGTCAGCTATGGGCGCAGGCTCCTCGAAGGCGCCCCGCCCGCAACCACGGCTGCCGAACAGAGTTAGGGAGCCGCCAAGTAGCTCGCAAGGTTGTTCAACGACGCGGTGAGTCCGGTCGCATGGTCCTCGGATGAGATCCCTGGCGGGACGTCGTCGGCCCGGATCTCGACGCGCGTGCCGTCTCCCGTCTCAAGCAGCGACCAGGTCATGGTCATGGCACCGGCGAACTGCGGGTCGTCGGAGTCGAAGACCACCCTCTGGACGATGCGCTCGCCTGGGACCAGCTCGATGAACGTGACCTCGGTGACGTCGCTGTGGTCGGAACTCTTGCCCTGGTTGCCGTCCAGGTACGTCAACTCCATGCGGAAGACGCCGCCGGGTCGCGCGTCGAACTCAAGGACGCGACCCTTCATATTGTCGGGCGGCAGCCACGTCTCGAGCGCCGATGGGTCGAGCAGGGCGGCGTAGATCCTCTCCCGCGCGGCGCGGATCACGATGCTTGCTCGATCCGTTCGTCCCATGCTTGGACGATAGCCCTGCGGCACACGTGGACGGCGTGCGCGGTGGAGCTATGTGCCCTGCCATCCGAGGGGGAGAGACCGCCCGAAACCGCGGCTCCCGCGTTGCGACAGTTCGCCGCAAGTGCCGATGGCCGGGTCCAGGGTCGCAGATGTTTTTGCCGTGGCGCACAAGGGCGCTCTTGTTGATGCTGGCATCATCATCTCGTCGCTTGGGGTCTTCGTGTGATCGCTGGTTGTTGGGGGTGGACACCGAGGCAAGCCCCTGCGGCGAGCCGAGCCTTCACACGGTGGCAGCAACCCGTCGTGCGATGTGGTTGGCGACGTGCCTGGCGTCTCGGCCGACACCGTGGAGCAGCATCGAGGCGAAGGACGACTGGAACACCAGGCCCATGAAGTAAAGGCCGGACTCGGAGGGCACCACCCCGCGGTCCTCCAGCGGCCAGCCGTCCTCTCCGACGATGTCGAGCTCGATCCACGAGAAGTCATGGTGGAACCCGGTGCACCACACCACGTTCGCGACGTCCAGCACCTGCCCGTTGGCGAGCATCGGCCTGCCGTCCTGCACGCCGGTGGTCCGCTCCTCGATCCACTCGACGCCAGCCTCCTCGAGGTCCTCGACCCGGGGGTCGATGAGTGGCCCGCCCCCGGCACGGATCTTTCCCTTCACCTTGCGGCCGATGGGAGTCCCGAGGCTCACGATCTTCGTCGTGGCGAAGCGCGCGACGGGCGCGGCGAACCGGATGAAGGGGCCGTCCAGCCTGAACGGCATCTGGCCGGTCCGGTGTCCCGCAAGGATCGTCGGGCGGGTGGCCGCCAGTTCCAGCGCGACGTCGGCACCCGAGTGCGCCGCCCCGACCACCTCCGACATAACGGAGACCTAGGGCGTACCGCAATGACGGCCCCGCAGGTCTGCGCCAGCCGCACGCACCGCCTTGGCAGCCGCGCGCCCCCGGCACATCCCCTCCACCGCGGACCTACGCCTCGCCCCAGCCCCCGCTTGGAAGGCGTCCTTGCCGGGATGTGCCGCCCTACCAGCACGGTGATATCGCCGTTCGGGTAGGGGTGGATGAGGCGCCCGAACCCCGGTGGTTACAGACGTCGGGCAGTGTCTGTCCACCGGCACACAACGGCCTGGCGAGGTGTCCCGGTATGGGGTTGCGCAGTGGTCGTCAGGCGGGTGGGAGCTCGCCGAAGTTGTGATCGGGGTCGTAGTTGTGTTTGACGGTGGCCAGCCGCTTCAGGGTTGGGGGGCCGAACGCCTGGGCGATGCGGTCGAGGCCTTCGTCCTGGTCCAGAAAGTTGGTGTAGACGCCGCTCTCCCAGGGTCGGACGGCCGCGTGGAAGGCGCGGGTCCAGGCGATCTCGCGTTCGGCGATGTCGTGGTCGGCAGTCCAGATGCCGTTGATGTTGAGGTTGTGGCGGGCGTGGCG
>JAHWKW010000062.1 GCA_019347675.1 Actinomycetota bacterium
GCTCATGCCCGCCATGACCCAGCTCTCGTACTACGACTCCGCTCAGGCCCGTCGGCCTCTCGTCAGCGAGCTTCGTAACTTCTGGGACTACCGCGGCCTGATTCAGCTCCTGGTCGTCCGGGACCTGACCGTCCGCTACAAGCGGTCCGCGCTAGGGGTCTGGTGGACCTTGCTCAACCCGCTGCTGACCTCAGCGGTGCTGTGGATCATCTTCAGCAACTTCTTCCGGTTCGAGATCGATGAAGCGCCGTACGTGGTGTTCCTCCTCTCGGGCATCCTCCTGGCCACGTCGTTCGCCCAGGGCGTGAACGCTGCTGGTTCCGCGATCGTCAACAGCTCAGGGGTCCTGTCCAAGGTCCACGTCCCGGCCGAGGTGTTCTCGTTTGCGTCCGCGCTGGCCTCCGGTGTGAACCTGCTGATCACGGTGGTGCCGCTGCTGATCATCCAAGCCGTCCACCCCCAGGCGATCGTGCCGTGGACGGTGGTGCTGGTCGTGATCCCGACCCTGGCGCTGGTCATGCTGGTGGCCGGGCTCGGCCTGCTGGTCGCCTCGGCTGCGGTGTACTTCTACGACGTCCTGGATTTGACCAACGTCCTCATCCAGCTGGTCACGTACCTGATCCCGACCTTCTACCCGCTGTCGATCGTCCCGGACCGCTTCCTGGTGTTCATCCGCGTGAACCCTCTGCTCGCCTACCTGAGGGTGTTCCGGGGGTTCGTGTTCGAGGGGACGTTCGCCGCCCCCGTGGAGTTCGCCGTCATGGGGGCGACGTCGCTGACGGTGCTGGCGCTCGGCGTGTGGGTCTTCTCCCGCAGCTGGCAGAAACTGGTGGTGCTGCTGTGACCGCAGCCGATCCCCCCCGGATCGAGGTCAGGAACATCTCCCTGGCGTACCGACTATCCCGGAACCGGGCGGCGACCATGAAGGAGTACACGATCCGCCTCCTCAAACGGCAGGTCGAGTACGAACGGCTGTGGGCTCTCACCGACGTGTCCTTCGACGTGTGTCGCGGGGAGGTCTTCGGCGTCGTCGGCCCCAACGGGGCGGGGAAGAGCACGCTGATGAAGATCATCGCGCGAGTGCTCCCGCCGACGGAGGGTCGGGTGATCGTGCGTGGGACGGTGGCTCCGATGATCGAGCTGGGTGCGGGGTTCAACCAGGAGATGACGGCGTTGGAGAACATCGTCCTCAACGGGACACTCCTCGGCCGTGATCCCACCACGATGCGCGAGCGCGCTCCCGCGATCGCCGAATGGGCCGGGCTGCAGGACTTCCTCGACGTTCCGATCCGAAGCTATTCGACCGGCATGCTCGCCCGACTTGGCTTCTCCGTCGCCACCGACTTCCAGCCGGAGGTCCTGGTGGTCGACGAGGTCCTGTCCGTCGGCGACCAAGCGTTCCAGTACAAGTCGCGCGAACGCATCGCGTCCATGATCAGATCAGGGACGTCGGTGGTTCTGGTCTCGCACGACCTCGGGACGATCGAGGAGGTCAGTGACCGTGCGCTCTGGCTGGATCACGGTTACGTCAAGATGCTCGATACGCCGGCGGAGGTCGTACCCGCCTACCGGGCGACTGCGCGCTAGGGGGCATGATGTCCGAACCGCCGGCGCAACGAGCAGTCCACGTGGATCCCGTGATCCCCACAACACCCACCCAGGCAGCAACACCACAGGCGATGCCCCCACCGCGGGAGGGGGACCCCCACCGTGCCATCGTCGACACCTACCTGAGGCACGCGGACGACAACAGGATCGTCGGTCAGCTGCCACCCGACGTGCGACTCGGGGGGGCCAAGCGCCTGCTGCTACGTCTACTGAGGTTCCTGACACGCGACCAGACCGCGTTCAACATCGCCCTGTTGACGGCCGTGGAGGCGCACATCCGCTCCACCGATCAGATCCGCGTCAGTGTGGATCAGCGCCTGTCGGCTCTGGAGACACGTCTGAGCAGTCTGGAGGACGCACTCAGCGGTGCCCTGGAGGCCCGTGCATCTCTGGAGGACGCGCTCGGTCGGACCGCGTCGGACGTGGCGCAGCTGCAGGAAGCCCTTAGGGACGTGGCGTCGCGGGCAGAACTTGAACAGGCCGTCGGAACAGCCACGGAGCGTGTCCAGCGTCTCGAGACAGCGGTCGGCGAAGCGCGCCGTACGGCTTCCGATGCCGTTGGTGCCGCAGCCGATCGTACGGAGGTCGCAGTACTGCGCCACCGGGTCGACATGCTGCTGAAGGAGGCACGCAGTCGGCTACCCGGACCGTTCGATGACCAGCAGCTGAGCACCTTCGCCGAGGAGCTCGCCGGCCGCCTCGACGCCGTGTACGCCGACTTCCAGGACTCGTTCCGCGGCTCCGTCGAAGAGATCCGCGATCGGGTGCGACACTACCTCCCTGACATCTCCGCACTGCACCACCTCGGAGAGGCGCCGGTGGTCGACCTCGGCTCCGGTCGAGGAGAGTGGTTGGATGTCCTGCGGGATGCGGGTGTTCGTGCCTACGGTATCGACACGAACGACACGTTCATCGAGCGATGCACGCAACGCGGCCTCGAGGTCGTCAACGGAGATGCGGTGCTCCACCTCATGAAGGAGGTCGAGCACAGTTCGGTGAAGGCCGTGACCGGCTTCCACATCGTCGAGCACATCTCCTTCGAGAGCCTCCTAGACGTGATCGACGCGTCGCTCCGGGCGCTGCGTCCCGGTGGCTGTGTCATCTTCGAGACGCCCAACCCGACGAACCTCACGGTGGGCGCGGCGCAGTTCTATCTCGACCCGACCCACCAAAAACCGCTCCATCCGCACCTGATGGAGTTCCTGCTGGCCTCGCGCGGCTTCGTGGATGTCGAGATTCGTTTCCTCCACCCTGTAACCGA
>JAHWKW010000063.1 GCA_019347675.1 Actinomycetota bacterium
AACTCTCGGCGCGGTGGGCGGTCGTTTGTGCCGTGATCGTGGAACGCCTCACCACATACTCGCAGGCGGCTACAGGTTGGGTCGCGAGTCAATCGAGGTGGTACTCGGCAGGGATGCTCGTTCCGCTTTGGGGGTGCCACATCAGGTGCCTGCTGGTCGACCGTGCTGGGACAACGCAACGCGTCAACGGCGCCGAGAAGCACGAAGACCGCTCGCTGCTGGGTGCTTGCGAGAGGTCTCTGACTTTGGCCCCCGCGGATCAGGCGATCGCCGCAGCAAGTTCCAGACGGCTTCGCACGCCCATCTTGGAGAAGATCGACTTGAGGTGGTCGTTGACCGTGTACTCCGACACCCACAGGGTGCGGGCGACTGCTGCAGTGTCGAGCCCCTGCACGATGAGTCGGGCCAGCTCGGTCTCTCTCGCGGTGAGACCGTGGCCGTAGCATACGAGGTCGAATATCTCGGGGGGAGCGGCCGGACGCAGAGTGACGGCGACGCTGGGTACGGCCGTGCCCTGTAACCGCTGCCCCTCGGCGACCACCCATCGGCCGTCCGCAGCCCGAAGGCGGATCCGGGCCGACGCGTCCTGAGCGTGCTCACCCCGGGACAGAACCCTGGCCGTCAGCTGCCACACGAAGCCAGGACAACGGCTCAGGTACGGCAGGTCCCTGGGGAGGAACAGGTCGAGCCATGGCTGGACAGTGGCGGTCTGCGCGTAGATCTCGAAGTGCTCGTCCACCACGACCACGCCGGGAGGCAGTGGAGGCCCGGGTTCACGGTCCGGCGGGCGCACGGCGCTGCGACGCATCGCTGCCGTGAGCGCGCGCCTCGTTTCGGCGAGGAGCTGGGCGTCGCCCTGTTGGAACGGCCGGTCGTCGCTGGCCCGCCACAGGTCAAGGACGGCCCACGGGCCGTTGTCGTCGCCCATGCCGAGGCGCAGCTCGTCGCCGATGCCAGCCGGCTCGTACACCTCACGCCAGCGTGCGCTCCGACGGAGGTCGCCCTGCGCTACGGCGGAGAGGATCCCCGTCTGGGCGGGTGCCCGTAGGATCTGCGTCTTGGTGTTCATCTCGTTCGGACCCTCCTCGAGAACGAGGAGTCGCGGCAGACGGTCCATGAACTCGAGATCGCAGAGCGCCGTCGTCGGTAGTACCGCCTCGGGATCCATCAGGGGCCAGCACCAGCTCGCGAAGCCGATCGCCTTGCGCAGTTCTGCGATGACCTCCATGCGCAGAGCATCGGTGTCCATCGAGGACCCGGCGATCCTCACGATCCGGTCGCGTGCACGGCGGCGGGCCGCGGAGACAGACATGGAGGAAGCATACGCCGCCACGGACCCGGTTCGTATCCCTTCGACGAGGGATCCCAACCGACACGATCCCCCACGGCAAGGGATTCACGGGATGACCGATGCGGTGGACCATACGGCCCGACATCCGTCCACCAGAGGAGCAGCGATGAACAGCGAAGCCGTGACCGGCCCAGCGACGAGGAAAGAGCCGTCTGGCACCGAACGGCAGGTCAGGATCCTCCGACGGGACCAGGGCGACACCGTGCGCGTCCTGGGCGACCACTACACCACCAAGGGCCGAGCGGCCGACACCGAGGGGCGCTACTCGTTCTTCGAGGCGTCCAACAACCCCGGCGGCGGCGTGCCCCTCCACTACCACACCCACGACGAGGAGAGCTTCTACGTGGTCGAGGGGACCTACGAGTTCCGGGCCGGCGACGCCACCGTGGTCGCCAGGCCAGGCGACTACCTGTTCGTGCCCCGTCCTACCCCCCACGCGTTCTTCAACATCGGCGCCACCGTCGGCCGGGTCATCATCATCCTGTCCCCTGGCGGCATCCACGAGCGCTTCTTCGGCGAGATCGGCGAACCTGTCGAAGACCTCCGGGACCTCCCACCACCGACCCCGCCCGACTTGGAGAAGTTCGCCACCGCACTCGAAAGAGCCGGCATCGTGATGCTCGAGGAACCCGCCTCGCCTGGACCGTGATGCATCCGCGGCGAGCCCAACGGGAGGAGCAGTCATGCTGCAGCCTCGTGCGTGGGCCGCGTCGACGGACTCCTCGCCGCCCAGGATCGCCCGCTCTCGTTCGGCCCGCGGCACCATCCGGCGGCGCGATACATGACGGATACGCGTTCGACGCGGCGCAGTTGCGCGCGGCTACGCACGACGACCGGACCACACATCAGGGGACTGCCGCGCGGCTCGGTTCGACTGCGACGACGGCACAGGTGCCATGCCAAGTCATGCCAAATCGTGCCAACCGTAGATGTCGCGAGGCTCGCTCATTTCTCTCAGTTCGTCCATATTCGCTGGGTTTGAGCCACGTGCTGTACCTACGGATCAGGCGGCCGGGGGTTCGAATCCCTCCCAGCGCGCAACACGGATTGCGTTCCGGACCGGCGTGCCAAATCTGCAACGTTGCGTAGTGTCTCGCGGCGGTCATTCCCCAGCGGCGAGCGTTCCAGGAAGACGCCGGCAGTCTCGGGAGCGGGCTCGACACCGAGCTCCCGGCCAGCAGTGCAGTGCCCACATCGCCCAACGACAGATCGGGAACCGCCATGTCGATGACCGAGCCCTTCCGGGTGTCCCGAGACAGCGACGACCCGTGGGTCGTCTTGGCCGACGGATCGAAGACCGGTGGGGCGGTGTCTTTCGGGGAGGCCCGTCTGCCTCCGCGCACGTCCGGCCCGTCGCTGCACGTCCACCAGAACGAGGACGAGGCCGCGTACGTCATCCAGGGGATCATGACGTTCAGCGTGGGCGGGGAAACCTTCGAG
>JAHWKW010000064.1 GCA_019347675.1 Actinomycetota bacterium
AGCGCCGGGCCGGCGGCCTGCTGGGCCTCGTGGTCGGTCGCCTCGTAGACGACGTCCTCGCCGAGGCCCTCCTCGCCGCCACCGCGCAGGCGGATGGTCGTGCTCTTGCGCGTGAAGGCGCTCGAGACGTCCTGCTCGCGCCCCTCCAAGGCGTAGCCCTCGACGCGCAGCGGGAGGTCGGCGACGAGATCCCAGGTGGCCATGGCGCCATCCTGCCACGTTGGCCGCGTGGCGCAGGGCCCGGCGTTTGATCCTGTCCCGCGGGCGATACCGACGCGGCCCCGCGACGGGGATGGTGGTGCCATGGTCGTCGCCCTCGCGCAGGTCAACCCCGTGATCGGGGACCTGCCGGGCAATGTCGGGCTCATGCGCGAGAGGATCGACCAGGCGCGGGAGGCCGGAGCCCAGCTGGTTCTCTTTCCCGAACTGGCCGTGTGCGGCTACCCGCCCGCGGACCTGCTCCTGCGCTCGGACTTCCTGTCGGCCTGTGCCGCGGCGGCCGAGGAGGTGGCGGCCGCGGCGCACGACCTGGTGGTCGCCTTCGGCGTGCCCCTCAACGGCCCGCGCGACCTGCACAACACCCTCGTGGTGGCCGCCGAGGGCGAGATCCGGGTGGTCTACGCAAAGCGTCATCTGCCCCACTACGGCACCTTCGACGAGGGGCGCTACTTCGGGCGGGGCAACGGACCCGTGGTGGTGCGCATCGGCGACCGGCTGGTGGGCCTGTGCATCTGCGCGGACCTGTGGATCGGCGACGGGCCGGCCACCGCGGCGGTGCGGGCCGGGGCCGAGCTGATCCTCAACGCCTCGGCCTCCCCCTTTCAGGCGGGCAAGGCCCGCGACCGCGAGGCCATGCTGTCCCACCGGGCCCGTGAGCTGGTGTGCCCCATCGCCTACGCCAACTGCTGGGGCGGCCACGACGAGCTGGTGTTCGACGGCGGCTCCACGGTGGTCGACCACCGCGGCCGGGTGGTGGCGCGCGCCGAGCACTTCGCCGAGGAACTGCTCCTGGTGCCGCTCGACCTGCGCCCCGTGCGCGCCGCACGGCTGCGCGACCCGCGGCTGCGCGCGGCCGACGAGACGGCGGCGCCCTCAGGGGGCGAGTCGGCGGCCGAGCCCCGGATCGGCCTGCCGCTGGTGGCCTCGCAGCTCGGTTCGCCGCCCGTGGCCGAGATGCTCGACCCCCACGCGGAGCTGTGGCTTGCGCTGCGCCTGGGGATTGCCGACCAGGCGGTCAAGAACGGGCTCGATCACGCGGTGGTGGGTCTGGGTGGCGGCATCGACTCCTCGCTGGTCGCGGTCCTGGCCTGTGAGGCGCTGGGCCCCGAGCGCGTCACCGCCGTGCTCATGCCCGCGGCGGACAACGACCGCGGCGCCGAGCATGCCGCTCGCGAGCTGGCGGCGGCGCTGGGCTGCGAGCTGCGCGAGGTGCCCGTCGCGGGGCTGCGCGACGCCTACGAGCACGCCCTGGGCGCGGCGGCGCTGAGCTCCGGGGCGGGCTCGTGGTCGACCGAGGAGCGGGTGCTGGCCCGTATCCGCTCCAACCTGCTGATGGCGCTGGCCAACCTACCCGGCCGGCTGCTGCTGTCCACGGGCAACAAGTCCGAGCTGGCCTGCGGCTACGCCACCCTCTACGGAGAGACCTTCGGCGGCTTCGCACCGCTCAAGGACGTCCCGCGCACCACGGTGGTGCGTCTCGCGCGCTGGCGCCAGGGCAGTGCGCCGGGACCCATCCCCGCGGCGATCCTGCGCGATCCCCACGGCGGCGTGCGGCCCAGCGCGTGGCGCCAGGACGGCCTGCCGCCCTTCGACGTGGTCGACCCCATCCTGCAGGCCTACGTGGAGGAGGACGAGGACCCCGCGGACCTCGTGGCCCGCGGGCACGACCCGGGTGTCGTCCGGCGCGTCGTCGACCTGGTCGAGCGCGCCGAACCCAAGCGCCGCCAGGCGCCGCCCGGCATACGCATCAGCGCACGCGCCTTCGGCCAGGACCGGCGCATGCCTCTGGTCCACCGCTTCCGCGCCACGGGCGCCACGACGAAGGAGCGGGAGCGCTCGGCCGGGGCGGCGTCACGCTGAGCGCGGACGCCGGTCGCCCTCTTGGTTCAGTCGGGCGGCTCGGTTCCCACCGAGGGCAGCGTGTCCAGGCCGACCTCGGCGGGCAGGCCGCGCTGCTCGCCGGCGTAGCCCAGCGCGGTCAGGCGGGTGATCTCCGCCTCACCCTCCACTCGCGCGGGATGGTCCGCCGGCAGCGGGGCGATCAGACGCGCGATGCGGTTGCGGATCTGCAGCGCGAAGTGGGGGGTGGAGGGACCCATCAGCTGACGCACGTCCTGGACGGTGACGTCGTGGCGCTCGGAGAGTCGGTCTGGATGCTCGGCTTGGCTCATGGTCGTGGTGTGGTGGGGATCGGGATGGGCAGCGGCTTGGGAGCAGGCTTGGTCGGGTCCGCAGCGTCCGAGTCGTCCCCGTCCTGCGGCTCGTCTTCCTCCTTCTCGGGCTTTGGCTCGGGCTCGGGCTCGGGCTCCTCGGGCTTGGTGGGGGGCTTCGGGTTGACGGGGACGATCTCCAGCAGGGC
>JAHWKW010000065.1 GCA_019347675.1 Actinomycetota bacterium
TCAGCGATGCACTCGACGCGCTGGATCGAGCGCGTCAGCCACCCCAAGGGCGGTTGGCCGTACCTCAAGACACGCGTTACCTCCATAGGCGTACGTACGCGTGGGGTGAAGGGTGCGCTGTGACAACCGACTCCCCGACACGGAGCAGCCAGCGCACCGTCATGCCCTACCCCGACGCCGTACTCATCCGCCACGCCACCCCCGGCGACACCGACCAACTCATCCGGGTCGCCGCCCGCCACCACCAGCCCCCTATCCACGGCCCGGCCTTGATCGCCGAGGTCGACGGAGTGGCTCGCGCCGCGCTGGAGCTAGCCGACGGTCGAGTCGTCACCGACCCGTTCGTGCCCACCGCCGACGTCGTCGGGCTGCTGCAGATGCGCCTGCGGCAGCTCGCCGGCGTGTCGGGCGGCCGGTCGATGTTCGCGGCGCTGACCCACCTGCCGCGCCAGCGCAGCATGAAGAAGTCCTTGAATATCTTCTTGTGGGTGATCACGCCGGCGACCAGCGCCAGCGCGGTGAGCGCGAACAGTTCCACTGGGGACCCGTCGGGACGTCGTACTACACGCAGGTAGGATGAACGGCCGCATCCTACCTCCCGCGCCACAGGGTTCCCCGTGCTCAGGGTCCGTGTCACCCGCTGCCTCTTCGCGGCGATCGCGGCGGCTGGCACCGCAGTGGTGCTGCTGCTGGTCGCGGCCTCCCCGGCGTCCGCGCACGCGGCGTTCACGTCATCGACGCCTGAGCCGGGCACGCAGCTCGCGGCCGCGCCGGGGGCGGTGACGGTGCGGTTCTCCGAGCCGTTGAACCTTGATCTGTCGTCGTTGCGGGTGACCGATCCCGACGGGCGGGTGTGGGAGCGCACGTCGGCCGGGGACCGGAAGATGTCGGCGTCGCTGGATACCACCGCGCAGGGTGTGTACCTGGTCGAGTGGAAGACGGTCTCACCGCTGGACGGTCACACGTTGCGAGGCAGGTTCCGGTTCGGGGTTGGGGTCACCCCGGAGGAGGTCGAGCCAGTAACCGACGTGGAGCCGGGGACCTCCGACGTGGTGCTGGCGGTGGGCCGCGCCGTGGAGTACGTGGCGCTGCTGGTTCTGATCGGCATGTTCGTGGTCGCCCGGTTGGGACGCCGCGATCCACCGTTGGGCTGGGTACGTCCGCGTCGGCGTCGGCTGGTGGCCGTCGTCGCGTTGATGGCCGGGCTCGCCGTGGTGGGTGGCGAGGCGATGCTGGCTGCACCGTCGCCGTCGTGGGATGCGGTGGTCGGCTACCTGTCGGCGGAGCCCGGTGCCCCGCGGTTGGTGCGCTTGGCGGCAGAGGTGGTGGCGGTCGCTGCGGCCTTCTCCGGCGTCGGTTGGCTGGTGGCCGCTGGTGCAGCGGGCGCGTTTGGCGGGCTGGCAGCTGCCGGTCACGCCGCAGCGGTGGAGCCTGCCTGGTGGGGGATCTCGGCGGACGCGGTGCACCTGTGGGCAGCCGGGGTGTGGGCCGGAGGGATCCTGGCGATGGCCGTCCTGTCCCCGCCCGGCGGCTGGACCGGGGATGACGCACGGCAGCTGTTGGGCCGGTTCTCGCCGGTGGCGGTGCCCGCGTTCGTGGTGACGATCGCGGCCGGGACGCTGCGGGGTAGCCAGGAGCTGGTCGGACTGCGCGACCTGTGGGCGACCTCCTACGGGCAGGTGCTGTTGTTGAAGGTCCTGGCGGTGGCGGCGATGGTGCCGCTGTCGTGGCGGGCCTGGCGGCGACGGTCCCCACGTCCCCGCACGGAGAGCGTCCTGGCTATCGCGGCGGTCGCAGCCGCAGCGCTGCTCGCGGCCTATCCGGTCCCGCCGCAGCGGGCTGCCGAGGACGCCGCCCAGACCACAGGGATCGACTCGCCCGCCTACCCGCAGCAAGGCGATCTGACGCTGGCACGGACGACCGGTGACGTCGTCGTCGGACTCACGTTGCAGCCGGCACGGCCGGGACGCAACGACGTGCTCGTCTACCTCCTGCCACCCAGCGGACCCGAGGACGTCGGAGACATGGACGCCACGCTGCACATCGGCGACGAACAGCACCGGCTGGAACGCTGCGGTGTCGCCTGCCGCCGGACGGCGCTCGTCCTCGGCGGAGGTGAACGGATCCAGGTCACCGTGGACGGTGTGGACGGGGAACCGGCCACGTTCGAACTTCCGGCACTGCCCGCTCCAGACGGCACCGAGTTGGTCGAGGAGATGGCCGCGGCCATGGAGGAGCTCGACTCGCTGCGCTACGAGGAGACGTTCGGTCCGGCGGACCCGCCGATCCGCTCCGACGCGGCACTGGTGGCCCCCAACCGACTGCGATTCGAGGTGCACACCTACGGCCGCACCACCATCCGCATCGGAGACATCACCTACCGCCGCGAAGGAGACGAGCCGTGGACCGTCAACCGCGGG
>JAHWKW010000066.1 GCA_019347675.1 Actinomycetota bacterium
GCTCGTTCCTCATCAACCGCGAGGAGACGCGCAGCATCCTCGAGGGCGAGGCCGCGCGCAACGACATCTCCGCGGTCACGCAGCTGGTCAACGACGTGCTGCTGCCCAACTACGGATGGCTGCAGTGGGTCATCACCTTCGTCGAGCTCGGCGTCGGCGCGCTGCTCATCCTCGGCCTGGCCTCGCGTGGCGCGGCGCTGGTCGGCCTGGGCCAGCAGCTGTTCTTGCAGCTGCTCTACCTGTCCAGTGGACGCTGGATGTTCGAGCAGCCACACGAATGGGTGCCACTGCTCATCCTCCTCCTCGTGCCCGCCGGGCGGGTATGGGGCCTGGATCGCCGCTTCGTTCACCGCGGGGTCCAGCGTCTTCGGGGATTCCCGTTCTGATGGCGGGAGCGTCCGGACGCGGTTTCGGGCTCGCAGCGCTGGTGGTGTCCCTCGCGCTCGTTGCGACGGCGTGCGCGGGCGACGACGAGCAGGGCACCGATCAGGCCGCCACCCAGCAGGAGCAGACGGCCACGAACCAGACGCAGACCCGGGAAGAGCAGGCGCCCGCCGCGGCCACCGGCACGATCGTCGGACGCGCGACCGACGAGGACTCGGGCCGCCCGCTGTCGGACGTCTACATCGTTGTGGGCTACCAGGGCGTCCAGCGGGCCGCCGTCACCGGCCCCGACGGCCGCTACGTCGTCCCCGAGGTGCCGGCGGGGGAGCCGGCGGCGATCCTGGGCTTCCACGAGAACAACTACCGCTACCACAACAGCCGCTACGACGCGGACGTCGTTCCGCGGCTCGAACCCGGTCAGACGTTCGACTACGACTTCACCGTGCGCCAGCTCGGTCCCGGCGGTCAACCCGAGGTGAGCGACGCCGCGATCGGCACCGCGACCGCACGTCCCGGCGACACGGTCGAGTTCGGCCTCACGGTGACGGAGGGCGGCGAAGGCGGGCTGTCGGAGGAGGTGTTCGCCGCGAGTCCCGAGCTCGGGCGCGTCGCGTGGCTCAGACCGGCGGAGGGCAATCGCTTCCGCGGCGCGCTGACCATCCCCCGCGACACCCCGCCGGGGGACTACCCGTTCGCCTTCTTCGCCGCGAGCAAGAAGTGCTACGACCCCGAGACCTTCCCGCGGCGGGTTCTGCGGGTCGTGGCGCCCTGAGCCGACGGGCGGGTGCCGCTGGCCGGCAGGCCGGCGCGTGGCGTGCCGGCCACCAGATGGGCGGCGAGCAGCTCGTGGATGCCCGGCCAGCGCTCCTGCGTCGCGTCCGGGTCGCGCGCGGCCAGCGCCTCCTGCGCTGCCGCGCAGAGCCCGTCGACGGCGTCCAGGACGGGATCGTCGTCGACGTGCTGGCAGGCCAGGCGCGCGAGCGCGAGCGCCTCGTCGACGGCCCGCTCGTCCTCGAGGTTCATCGCGAGCGAGCTCCCCCGGAAGCCCCCCGGGTGATCAGCCGGCAGCGCGGCGTCTTCGGCCAGGTCGTCCCATCCGAAGAGCCCGAGCGCGGCCGTGCCGCCGTGAAAGAAGGCGACCACCCCGTCGACCGAGGAGGCGGACCGCCGCCAGCCGAGGTGCTCGTAGAAGCGGGTGGCGCGCGCGAGGTCGGCGACGCGCGGCTCGGAAAGGGTGCAGACGACGTCGTTGTCGGCGGGCAGCCGCGCCCGCGTGACGCCCGAGGCGACCATCGACGTGTCGCAGAGGATCGGGGCGCCGGCGCGCAGGGCGGCCTGCGCGGCGGCGGCGAAGCCGGGGGAGGCGGCGACGTCGTGGGTGAGGTCGACCATGCCGCAGGCGTGGATCATCCGCACGACGGCGCGCGCGAGGATCGGGTCGAAGGCGTCGAGGTCGGCCTCGGCGCGGATGGTGGCGAACGAGCGGCGGTAGATCTCCGCGCCGTCGCGCAGGTAGGTCGTCACGACGGCTCGCCGGGTTCGTGGAGGAGCACAAGCGTGTCGGCGATCGTTTCGGCGTCGCGTCGCTGCCCGTCCGCCATCTGCACGGTGAGCCCCGCCTCGCCGCCCGCGACGATCGCCGGGTGACGCGTGTGCTGGTTGTCGTGACCGTCATGGCCGAACTCGTTGTGCCAGAAGATCACCGTGTTATCGAGGATCGAGCCGCCCGACGGATCGAGCGGATCGGTCATCCCCGCGAGCTCTTCGAGGACCGCCGCGAAGTGCCCCGCCGCCCAGCGAAGGCCGAGGCAGTACCCGCGCCGCAGCGTCGTCTTCGTCTCGCCGGACGCGTTCCAGTAATCGTGGACGAGGTTCTCGTGGTAACGGTACGTGTCGCCGTAGATGCCGACGACACCGGAGCTCCTCACCTCCGGGAC
>JAHWKW010000067.1 GCA_019347675.1 Actinomycetota bacterium
GGGTGCACGCAGCCGTGTCGGCGCTGGCGCAGCTCGACCCGGTCCGGCGGGCGGACGTTTACTGGGCCGGGCGGCTGACCCTGTGCGGCACGCCGGACGACCAGGCCCGCTACGACAGCGCCTTCGCCGCCTACTTCGGCGACCGGCCGGGCGCCGTCGTCCGGCGGCAGCGGCTCACCCGGCGGCAGCTGCAGCTGGTCGCCGAGCCCGGGCAGGGCGGGCAGGAGGGAGGCGACCTGCCGCAGGAGTCCATGGCGGCCGCGGCCAGCACGGTCGCCGCCTCGGCGGGATCGTCGGGCGCGAGGTCGTGCGACAGGAAGCCTGCGGAACCAGCCTCGCAGGTCACCGGGCGACTCGCGCCGACTCCTCGCGGATCGAAGCCGACCACGTCGAAGCGGGCGCGTAGCTCGGCGGGGATCGTCTCGATGGCGGCGTGGCGGACGAAGTCCACCCCGGACGCGCCGGGGCCGCCGGGGTTGACGAGCAGCGATCCGATGCGCCGCGCGGCGGCGGGTGCCGGCAGGCGGATCAGCGCGACATCGAGCGTCTCCCCCTCTGGCACCTCGTGGTCCACCGGGACGGGCACGGTGGCGCATTCGAACGGCTCCTCGCACGGCTCCCAGACGACCGTCGGTGTGAGCCTCGGATCCGGAGAGGACACCGCCTCCGACGAACCGGACGTGGGTGCTTCCGCGTCGGATGCTCGCTCCACGGCGGCGTCGCTCCCACAGGCGACCAGGAGGAGCGTCGCTGAGACCAGGAGGGCCGCGAGCCGCGGCGCCGTACGGTCGAGGCTCACCTGGCTACTCGACGTTGAGACGCTCGTCCACCAGCCGTTCACGCACGTAGGCGCCCTGGGAACCGAACCGGTAGTGGGTGAAGGTCTTGCGGAACTCGAGATCGACCAGCGCCGGTCCGCCGCGGTTCTTCTCGACGCTGAACACCACGAAGTTGCGGGCGCCCTCCGCCTGGGCGGTGTCGTAGGCGAGGTGGACCTTGGAGAGGATCTGGAACTTGTCGTTGAGGATGATCGCGACATCCGCCTCGTAGGCGAGCGCGGAGGATCCGCGCAGGTGGTGGAGCCGGAGCCTGGGTGCGTCCAACGCTCTGCGGTCCGCCGCAGCGATCGCGATGACGGCGATCCGGCTGCTGAGCGCCAGTTCCTTCAGGCCCTCGGCGATGCGGGTCACCTTCTCGGTCTCGTCGGAGGGTTCGGGGCGCACCGAGACCTTCTGCAGGTAGTCCACGACCAGTAGCCCGCCCTGCGGGAGGTGCTCGTCGACGAGGGCGGCCAGTTCCTCGACACCCGTGTGCGCACCGGAGGCGGCCACCAGCCACAGTCGGTCGGTGTAGTCGCGCATGCGCTCGATGGCCGCCTGCAGGAGCGGCTCGCGGTCGACCAGCTCTCGGAGCGCGTCCGGCTCGACCATGCTGGTCCTGACGACGTCCCGGAGCAGCTCCAGGTGGGGGTCCAGCGCATCGGCCTCCTCGCCCAGCTCCAACAGGAGGAGACGGGCGAGGAGGTCACCCGTGGTGTGCTCGTAGCAGGCGTACACGACGTCCCGACCGTCACGCGCGAGGTTGCGGGCGATCTGGATCGCGGCGATGGTCTTGCCGACGCCGGGCAACCCACCTAGGAGCAGCAGTTCGGTGGCGTTGATGCCCCCGCCGAGGGCCGTGTCGAGGACGTCGAACCCGGTCGGGACCGGAGCGGAACGGACGAGGGCCTCGTCGTCCTGGCCGGTCAGCAGCGCTGACAGGACGGCCGTGGCCGTCGTCGGGGCGAGCCTGGACGAGCTGGCGCGGGAAGGGGCGCGGCGGATGCTGGTGGCGGCGCTCGAGGCCGAGGTGGCCGAGAACCTGGCGCGGCACGGCGCGGCGCGCGATGCGCGCGGGCACGGCACCCGCGACCGGCGCTGCCCCGACCCTGAGCGCCCCCCCGGCCCAGGCGACCACGCCCGGGGTGCGGGTGTCGGTGCCGAAGGCGCAGACGCGTAGAGGTGTCCTCGGCACGACGTTCAAGCGCGTCTCGCGGTCGTCCACGGCCCGCTAGCCTGGCCGCGTGCCCACCGCCGCAAGCCTGCGTGAGCAGCTGCACGAGGACTGGATCACCCACAACAGGCGCACGCTGCTGCCCGGCCTGCACGCGCTCGTCGTCCACCGCGTCGCGGTCTGGTGCCGGAGCCAGCCGGCACCCGTACGGGTCCCCCTGGCGATCGTCTGCCGGCTGCTGAACAACCTGCTGATCCGCAACGTGTACGGGGTGGAG
>JAHWKW010000068.1 GCA_019347675.1 Actinomycetota bacterium
CCAGGTGCGATTCCGGCGGCTCCAGGGCGATATCGGCGATGCGCGCGCCGTGCATCTCCAGCAGCCGCAGCTCGACCAGCTTGTCGATCAGGCTGCCGCCGCGGACCGCGAACAATTCGGCGTAGACGACGAAGACCACCAGCATGCCGGCGGTGAATTCTCCGCGCAGGGTCAGCCAGGCGCAGATCCAGATCAGCGCGATGCGCTGCAGGCCGAAGATCAGCTTCGACAGCGCGGAAAAGGTGGCGGCGACGCGGTTGATCGCCGCCTCGCGGTTGGCGACCTCGATGGTGGCGTTCGCCATCCGCGCCCGGCGCTCGGCCTGGCGGTTGGCGAGCTTGATCGTCTGCACGCCCTCGGAGCTGAGCGTGGACAGCATGACGTAGGTGGGCATGAAGCCTCCTGGGTCGCGGTTGGACCGTCCGCCCAGTTCTACCCCATAGGGCCCGCCCTCGGCTACTCCGCCGCCACAGCGCGCCACGGACGCGCGCTCCTCCTCTCTTTCGCGACCCTCCTCGTCGCCGCGCCGTCGAGCCCATGGCGGCGGGTCCCTCGACGGGCAGTACAGCCTCACCGTGCGCCGCGACCGCTGAGCGCGCGAAGATCCGCCTCGACGGTCCGCGGCTCGTGCTCGAGGGTCTCGTCGGGGATGCGCACGACGCGCCAGCCCTTGAGTGTGAGCGCGCGGTCGCGGGCGCGGTCGTCGACGAAGCGGCGCTCGCGGCCGCCGTCGACGACGGCGTGCTCGCTCGGCTGTACGCGCAGGCGCTGTGCGTCGTGGCGCCCGCCTACCTCGAGGACTACGTCGCCGCTTTCGACCTGCCCGTACGGACCGGCACCCGCGTGCAGCGGGTGCGTCAGGAGGGCAGCCGCTACGTCGTGACGGTCGGCGACCGCGAGCTCGTGGCGGACAACGTGGTCGTCGCGACCGGCACCTTCGGTGGGCCGTACACACCGTCGTTCGCGGACGAGCTCGACCCGCGCATCCGTCAGCTGCACTCGAGCGAGTACAAGAACCCGTCGCAGCTCCAGCCCGGTCCGGTCCTGGTCGTCGGTGCCTCGCACTCCGGCGCCGACGTCGCCCACGAGCTCGGCCCGCTCCACCAGACGGTGCTGGTCGGCCGGGACACCGGGCAGATGCCCTTCGACATCGAGAGCCCGATGTCCCGGTTCCTCTGGCCGGTGCTGTCGTTCGTCGCGCGGCGCCTGCTCACCATCAAGACGCCGATCGGGCGCAAGGCCCGCTCGAAGATCCGAGCTCACGGCGGTCCGCTCATCCGTTACAAGAACGCCCACCTGGAGGAGGCCGGTGTCGAGCGCGCCGGCGTCCGCGTCACGGGCGTGCGCGACGGTCTGCCCGTGGTCGACGACGAACGGATCTTGGACGTCGCGAACGTGATCTGGGCGACCGGCTTCCGGCAGGACTTCAGCTGGATCGAGCTGCCGGTCACCGGCGAGGACGGCTGGCCACGCGAGGAGCGCGGGGTCGTGGCCGACGCCCCCGGCCTGTACTTCGTCGGGCTGGCCTTCCAGTACGCGTTCGGCTCGATGCTGTTCGTCGGGGTCGGGCAGGACGCGGCGTACGTCGCCGAGCACCTCGCCGGACGCTCAGCGGCCACGTCGCCCGCGGTGGCCTGAGCGACCGCGAGCGGGGCAGGTGGCCGTCAACGACTCAGGTCGTGGTGACCTCGGGGAAGACCACGCCACGACCGTCTGGGGGGCGTGCTCGAGGAGGAACTCGGCGCCGTGTCCGAGGAACGGGCGCCCGTCCTCCTGACGTCGCAGCTGCGTCCCGATGACCACCAGGTCCGTATCCCGGTCGTCCGTCGCGGCGAGGATCTCGTGGCTGGCGACGGAGCCGACACGCAGGACCGGGGAGGCGCCACGGCCGAACCGTTCGGCCAGCGACGTCGGTCGCTCGCGGTTCGCGGACGGCGAACAGTCTCAGTTCCGGAACAGGCCGGCGCCGCCGCTTGGAGGCTGGCCGGCGCCGAAGTACGGCGTGACTGCGTCACTGTGGCCGCCATCGAACCGGCGGGGTGTGAAACGACATTCAGGTTGAGGCTGCGGGGCGGATAGAGCGACAGGGTCGGTGAGATTGGCGGGGCGGCCTTCGGGTTGCCCCGTTCGTCGTTGCACGGGCAGGGTCCGCCGGTCGGTAGATGAG
>JAHWKW010000069.1 GCA_019347675.1 Actinomycetota bacterium
ATCGACGACCGGGGAGGTCGACCGTGGAGGGACAGGCAGCCAAGCTGGACGAGCGGGGCGCCGCCGCCTACGTCGCGGAGTTCGCAGGCACGTTCCTCCTCGTGGTGTTCATCTGCCTCGCCGCCTCGCAGAGCGGCGGCACCGGCGTCACGGACTACGCGGTCATCGGGCTCGTCGACTTCCTCGCCCTGACGATCCTCGTCGCCGTCCTGGGCGGCGTCTCGGGCGGGCATTTCAACCCCGCGGTCAGCGTGGCGCTGGCCGCGGTGCGCAGGATCGCCCCCGCCGACGCCGTGACCTACGTCGTCTGCCAGCTGGCCGGCGGCGTGGCCGCCGCGCTGATCGTCGCGCTGATGACCGGCGACGCCGGGGAGGTCGCCAACCTCGGCGCGCTGGTGCCCAGCGAAGCCTTCGACATGACGGTGTGGAGCGTCGGGCTGGCCGAGCTGCTGGGCACCTTCCTGCTCATGGGCGCGGTCATGGGCACGGCCGTGGCCCGCAGCGACGCACAGCGCTGGGCGCCGTTGATCATCGGCGGCGCCTTCGGTGTGGCTGCCCTGGCCCTCGGCCCGCTGACCGGTGCGGGCTTCAATCCGGCGCGCGCCTTCGGCCCGGCCATCGCCAGCGGCGAGTTCGGCGGGGCCGACGTCTTCATCGTCGGCTACCTCGTCGCACCCGTGCTGGGCGCCCTGGCCGCTGCCTTCGGTTACCAGGCGCTGACGCTGGCACCGCGCGGCGGGGAGGGCCACCGCCCGGTGGACACGCGGGACAAGAGCCCTGCCGAGCGGTTGTTGGAGTAGGAAGCGGCTCAGGTCGCGGCGACCAGGCCGCCGCGTCGCTGGGCCATCACGGCCAGCAGCGCGGCCCCGGCGACCATGCCGATGATGGCCCAGAGCTGGGCCTGGGTGAGGCCGGCCAGCGCCGCCTCGTTGCGGCGCACGAACTCGACGAGCAGGCGCTCCAGCCCCGCGGCGAGCAGGTAGATGCCGAAGAGCACTCCGGGGCGGAAGCGGTCGCGCAGGCGCCACAGGACGTAGGCCAGCAGGCCCATCGCCAGCGTCTCGTAGATCGGCGTGGGGTGGACGGCCTGGTCGGTGGGCACGACGCCGTCGGGATAGGGCATGGCCCACGGCAGCCCGCTGGGTACGCCGTAGTCCCCGTCACCGGAGATCTGGCAGCCGATGCGCCCGACCGCGTAGCCCAGCGGGAGGCCGATGGCGGCGATGTCGGCCAGGTGGGGGATGTCCATGCCCCGCCAGCGCACCCAGGCCAGCACGGCCAGGGCGCCGCCCACCAGTCCGCCGTACCAGGTCAACCCAGCGCCGCTGAAGATGCCCGCGAAGGACACCTCGGCCCCGGTGTCGACGACCCAGTAGAGCTTGGCGCCGACCAAACCGCCGGCGAGGGTGACGAACACCAGCTCGTAGGCCCAGTCGCTCGGGCGGCCCAGCTCCCCCAGGCGCCGCGAGGCCACCGCGCCCCAGGCCAGGAAGCTCAGCGCGAAGAACAGGCCGAACGTCTGGATGGACACGCCCAGGACGTCGATGTCGGCGAGCACGCCGGGAGGGTAGCCTCGGTGGAGCCGTGCGCCGACGGGTCACCTTCTCGCGCAACTTCACCCTCTCGCTGTCGCGAACCTGTCGCTGCTACTGCAAGTACTGCGCGTTCGCCACGCACCGGGCCCACCTGCACGAGCCCGACGAGGTGCTGGCCCAGCTGCAGCGGGCGCGGCGGCGCAACGCCAAGGAGCTGCTGGTCCTCACCGGCGAGCGTCCCGATATCAACGACGGGGTGCGCGAGCGCCTGCGCGCGCTGGGCCACGAGGTCACCGGGCGCGCCGTGTCACTCGGGGAGGTCGCCGCCGAGGTGGCCGGCGAGCAGCCCGACCTCGCCGTCGTCGCCGTGCACGACAGCGATGACCACGCCCTGGCGCTCATCAGCGAGATCACCGAGGTCGCCGGGCGGCCGGTCATCGCCCTGCTGGGCGAGGTCGACCCCGGCTTCGTCCGCGCGGCGGCCGAGCGGGGAATCTTCGCCTACGCCCGATCCGACGACCCGGCGAACCTGCAGGGGGCCATCGAGGTGGCCCTCCAGCGCTTCCACGAGGCGCGCGCGCTGG
>JAHWKW010000070.1 GCA_019347675.1 Actinomycetota bacterium
GGCCACTTCTCGGCCAAGGAGCACCGGGGGGTCGAGATACCGGGCATCTACTGGCACTTCGTCGACGTGATGTGGATCGTCGTCTACGCGACGATCTACCTGCTCTGAGCCGCCCGGGATGCGCAATCCGCTGCGCTCAGAGGAGGCCGCGTTCGCCATGCTGGTCCGGGTGGTCGCCGTGATCGCCGTGCTGGTCGCAGTGGTCCTGATCGTTCGCGCCGTGCTCTAGGTGGGGCATGGAGGCTCTGGCCGTGATCGTGATCCTCGCCGTCGCAGCGATCGCGATCACGGTCGCCCTGCGCAGCCGGGGCGGCGGCGATCGTTCCCTGCCCGCGCCCTCGGCCGCCGACGAGCAGCGCGCGCTGCACGGCGACGTGCGCCGGCTCGGAGCGGGCGACGTGGTGACCTACGAGGGCACCGACTTCGTCGTCGACCGGACGCTGCGCTTCCAGGAGGAGGGCTTCTCGTGGGACGAGCACCTGCTCGAGGACGAGGTCGGCGGGCGGCGGCTGTGGCTGTCCGTGGAGGACGACGAAGGACTGCAGGTAACGGTCTACGAGAGGCTTGCCGGCGCCGCCCTCGAGCCGGGCCCCGCGCAGCTCGAGCACCGCGGCACGACCTTCCGCCGCGACCAGCACGGCCGCGCCGCCTACCGCACCGAGGAGCGCGCGGGCCCGGGCGGCAAGGGGGCCATGGAATACGTCGAGTACGTGGCGGGCGACCGGCGGCTGGCCTTCGAGCGCTACGGCACCGGGGGATGGGAGGTCTCAGCGGGCACCGTGATCCCCGAGCACGCCCTCGACCTCTACCCGGCGAGCTGACCAGGCCTAGCGCTGTCCGAGCGCCTGGATCAGCCGCCCTCGCCGCCTCCACCGCCGGCCTCGAGCAGGTACTCGATCAGCCGATCGAGCTCCTCCTCGCTGAGCGACTCGCCGTAGTCGGAGGGCATGACGCCGCTCTGGAAGCCCTCCGCGAGCTCCTCGTCGGGGGCCACTATGTCGGTGCGCAGCTCCTCCTCGCCCGCGCCCTGAAGGTAGGAGTCCAACTCGGGCCCGATGGTCGCCGAGGTGCCGGCCGCTTCCAGGGCGTGACATTGGCCGCAGGGCTGCGCGCCGCTCTCGCCACCCTCCAGGAACACGAACTCGCCCGTGCCGGGCTCGGCGTCGCTGCGCCCGGCCTCGGCCAGCAGCCCCTGGTCCTCGCCCGGGTTGGCCACCGCGAAGGCCACGTACGCGGCGACGTTGCGCGCCTTCTGGCCCGTGAAGATGTCGGGGGGCATATAGGCAGGACTGTCCTCGGGGACCTTGGCCGGGTCGTCGATCTGCTCGCGCACCAGGCCCTCGATCCCCTCGCGGTTGAAGCCGTCGATCAGCGCGCGCTGGAAGGCCGCGTCGAGGTTGGGCCCGACCTGGCTCTGGGAGCCGGCGCGTTCCAGCGTGTGACAGGACGCGCAGCCCTCCAGGAAGGCCTCCTTCCCGGCGACCAGGTCGGTTTCCTCGCTGCCGCAGGCGCCGGCCGCGAGCGTGGCGGCCAGCAGGCCCGCCGCCACGACTCCTCCCCGCAGTGCCCGAAAACCTCTCCCCATGCGGGGCGGACTCTATCCCAGCGCCCGGCGAGGTGTCCTCCTTCAAGGGCAGGGAACCGGGGGTAGCGCGCCGAGCTCGCCCCGGGCGGCGCGCAGCACCCCCCGGGCGACGCCCTCCCACGAGTATCGCTCCCGCGCCACGGCCCCCAGAGCTTCCCGCGCGCGTGCGCGCACGGGCGCGGGCGTGCACAGCCAGCCGCTCACCCGGTCGGCGAGGCCGGCCACCACCTGGTCGTCCACGGGGACGCGCAGCCACCGCCGGACCTCCTCGGGAACGGCCTCGGCCAGCGCGCCGGCCACCAGCAGGGAGACGAGACCGCCTTCGATAGCGGCGCGCGCTTCCGCGGGAGTCGCCACCTCCCGAACCCGGTAGCCCGCGTGCCGCAGCACGATCGAGCAGAGCACCCGCAGCCGGCCATCGGCGATGCACGTCAAGGCCTCGCGCGCTGGAAGCATGGGTGCCCCTTGTAGGATGCGCAGACGGGGAAACTACAATAAAGCCACG
>JAHWKW010000071.1 GCA_019347675.1 Actinomycetota bacterium
CACCCCGCCAGTCTGCCACAGAGGCCCCGCGCGCCCGGGGGCATGCGGTTGGCCCCCTACGCACTCGGGTATCGCCACAGGGCACCCAACGACGATCGCCGAGGAGCAGCCCATGGCCGAGTCCACCGACACGACACCGCAGACCACTGGCCAGTCCAAGAGCCCCGCCCGCCGCGCCGAAGGCGAGGGCGACTACCCGCTGCGCAGCGACAAGGGCCTGACCTCCATCGCCGACGCGGTGGTCAGCAAGGTCGCCGGCATCGCCGCGCGCGAGGTCGCAGGCGTGCACGCGCTGGGCGGCGGCGTGGGTCGCGCGCTGGGCGCCATGACCCAGCGGGTGGGCATCGGGGGCGACTCGGGGGTCAGCGTCGAGGTGGGTGAGCGCGAGACCGCCGTGGACCTCGTGGTCGTCGTCGAGTACGGCGAGTCCATCCCCCGCGTGGCCGAGGGCATCCGCGACAACGTGAGCCGGCGCATCGAGGGGATCACCGGCCTGCAGGTCACCGAGGTCAACATCGCGGTCAACGACCTCTGGTTCCCTGGCGACGAAGCCGAGGAAGACGAATCCCAGTCGCGCGTGGCCTGAGGCCTCGGTGACCGAGGGACCGTCCCCGCCAGGCGCCGCGCAGGGGTCTCCGTCCCCGCCCGCACGCGTCGAGACATCCCCGCCGAAGGTGCAGGGGCCCCGCGACCGCCTCGCGCAGACGGCCGTCGATGCCGCGCTCGGGGTCGAGGGGGTCGCCGGGCTCGCTCCACCCACGCCGGGGCGCTCGTCGCTGGGTCCCCTGTTCGCCGGGATCGATGTCGTGGCCGAGGGCCGGGACCGCTACGGGCTGACCCTGCACCTCGCCGCCGACCTGGTGCCCCTCATCCCCGTGGCCGACGCCGTGCGCGATGCGGTGGCCACCGCCGCGCAGCGCGCCGGCCTGGGCGACGAGCTGGGCCGCATCGACGTGCGCTTCGAGAGCGTGGAGCCCACACGGTGATCCTGGCGCTGCGCGCGCTGGCTCGCGTGGTCGCCGTCCTGCTGCCCGCGGCGCTGGCCGTCGTGCTCGCGGCCGGCGTCGCCTCGCTGCTCGTGCGCCTGCTGCTGGCCGAGCATGGGGTCGACGCCGCTGCAGCGGGAAGGATCGTGCGCGCCTGGGGGACGCGGTCGGTCGCGCGGCTGCGCGAGGACCCCTACGCGGTGTGCTCTCTGCCCGGCGTGGGCTTTGCCACCGCGGACACGCTGGCCCGCTCGCTGGGCACCCCACCAGATGCACCCGGGCGCCTGCGCGCCGGCGTGCTGCACGCCCTGACCCAGGCCGAGGACGACGGCCACACCCACCTCCCGCGCAACGAGCTGGAGGAGCGCGCGCGGGCCCTGCTGGGCGCCGGGGCCGCAGAGGCCATCGACGAACTGGCGGCGCGCGCCGAGGTGGTGGTGGAGGAGGACCGCATCGCTGCGGCCGGCCTGCACGCTGTGGAGGAGTCGCTGGCCGGCCACGTGCGCCGCCTGCTCGACGCCGGCGCGGCGCTCAAGCTGCGCAAGGCACCCCAGCGGCCCACCAAAGGCTCCTTCGTGCCCACCGACGACCAGTGGGCGGCGGTCGAGCAGGCGCTCGACCGCCGGCTGTCGATCCTCACCGGCGGCCCGGGCACCGGCAAGAGCCAGACGATGCGCACCTTGGTCGACGCGGTACGCGCGGCGAGGCGTACCGCGCGCCTGTGCGCACCAACGGGCAAGGCCGCCCGCCGGCTGACCGAGCTGACCGGCGCGCCGGCCAGCACCATCCACCGCCTGCTGGAGTGGGTGCCCGGCGAGGGCCCCGCCCGTGACGCCGACACGCCGATCGAGGGCTGCGACGTGCTCATCGTCGACGAGGCGTCGATGCTCTCGGTGCGCCTGGCCGAAGCGCTGCTGTCCGCGGTCGGCCCGCGCACCCACGTCCTGCTCGTCGGCGACGTCGACCAGCTCGCCCCTGTCGGTGCCGGCCGCCCCCTGGCCGATCTCATCGCCTCGGGCGCCGTGCCGACCACCACGCTGACCGAGGTCTTCCGTCAGGCCGCCCGCTCGCTCATCGTCCACGCTGCCCACGCCGTCAAC
>JAHWKW010000072.1 GCA_019347675.1 Actinomycetota bacterium
GGTCCCTCCGTCCGCTCGAGCATTCGATCGATGTCGTCCTCGTAGTGCCCGACGCGTCCCATGATCACGGTTGGCCGAATTGTGCCGCGCGGATCACCACACCGGCCCCCTTTTGCGGCTCCGACAACACGCACGCTAGCGCTTTCGCGTGGATCCGGGTGTCGCGCCGAGCCCGTGGCCGACTGGTCGCGTCCCCCAACTGCTGTAAATAGCCGGACCCGTCAAGGGCACGGCGTAGGTTCCCTCAAGTCCTGACAAGACGATGAAGGAGGACCTACGCCGTGAGACGTACCGTACCGCCGTCGGCGGAGATTGAGGAGAGGATCGATCAGTTGCTTGCTGTGGGGGTGGGTGAGAACCCGCGCGAGTCGCTGTCTGAGCTCGCGAAGCTCGGCGCCCGGTTGATCATCCAGCGCGCCGTCGAGGAGGAGTTCGACGCCTGGCTTGGCCGGGCGCGCTATGAGCGTCGGCCGGAGGCGCCGCCGGGGCTGCGCAATGGGGTTCCGCGCGCGGCGCGTGCAGAGCGGGGAGGGCGAGCTCTCAGTGGAGATCCCCCAGATTCGGGCGGCCGCCGAGCCGTTCGTCTCGAAGCTGTTCCCGCGCGGGACGAAGCTGCTGCGTACCGAGCCGCTGAAGGCGATGGTGATCGGCGCGTTCGTGCGCGGACTGTCGATGCGCGACGTCGAGTCGCTGTGCGACCAAGCGGGGCTGGGGAAGCTGTCGAAGTCGACGGCATCGCGCATCTGCCAGGAGCTGCGCGACCGCTTCGACGCGTTCAAACGCCGCGATCTCTACGACATCCAGCTTGCTGCGCTGTTCCTCGACGCGGTCTTTCTCTCGGTCCGCCGCGACGGGCCGAAGGAGGGCGTGCTGGTCGCCTGGGGGTTCACCGAAGAGGGCGAGCGGGTGCTGCTCTCGGTGATGCTCGGGATGCGCGAATCGCACGAGGACTGGCTCGCGCTCGGGCGCGACTTGATCGCCCGCGGCCTGGGCGCTCCGATGCTGATTGTCGCCGACGGGGCCCCCGGGCTGATCAAGGCCGTCGAGGGGTGCTGGCCGGCCTCAGATCGCCAGCACTGCGCCGTTCACCGCCTGCGCAACCTGCTCGCCAAGCTGCCCGAGCGGGAGCGCGAGCGCGTCCGCGGCGCCTACTGGCAGGCGCTCGACGAGGCCACAGACGAGCGCGACGCAAAGCAACGGGTCGAGGCACTCGTCGACCAGCTCGAGCGCGCCGGTTACACCGCTGCGGCGAGGTGCCTTCGCGACGACCTCGACGCGCTCGTCGTCCACCTGCGCTACCCGATCAGACACCGCCGGCGCTGGCGCAGCACGAACCTGCTCGAGCGCTCGCTCGGCGAGGTCAAGCGACGCACCAAGGTGATCGGGCGCTTCCCCGGCGAGACCAGCTGCCTCACGCTCGTCTGGGCCGTACTCGACCTCTACATCACCCACGCCACCAACGGCATCAAGTTCACCCAGCTCGAACGCCACGCCATCAAGCGCATGCGATACGAGGGCAACGAACAGACAGTCCCCGAGGAGGTGAGCGCCGCATAGACTGACCGCCACCGGGAACCCGAGCCACGGCGAAGTTACAGCAGCTCAGGGACGCGACCGGTGTTGGCGGCGTCACTACCGCATTGGACGAGGAGGAGGAGCGTCGGTCAGCGCTCGTTTGCGCGAGAAGCAGCGCTTTCGCCGGTGCCTCCGGTTGCAGCTTGTCGTCTCTGAGCGGCGGCATGCGGCGTCGCCTGCTGCCCATAGCGGCCATCTGCGACGACGCCTCCGGACAGCATCCGCCGCCGTCGGGGGCGGCGTCTACCTCGACGGGGGCGGATGCCGGAGGCGGCACCAGTCGCCATCGCGCATCTCAGCTGACTGGCCGCTTGCCTGCGTCGTGGTTGTCCCAGTTCCGGTGGGCGCGTTCGGCGCTGCTGGGTGCTGGTGTCGATCGAGGGGTCAGGCCGGCTGCTGCGCTGGCGAGAAGAACCCGGTGAGTGCTTGAGCGAGCGCCTCGGGATGGCTCAGGGGGGCGGCGTGCCCGGCGCCGGGGATCTGGTGTATCCGTGC
>JAHWKW010000073.1 GCA_019347675.1 Actinomycetota bacterium
CTTCCCCTCGCTGCACTGCGCCTCGCCGGCAGCGGCCGCGGCCCCGCGGGCCGCCGTGGGCGCACCTCCTCCCCCGCCGCTGGAGCGATCGACAGCCGCCCCGCTCCCGAGGGGGGCGACGACCTCGCGCTGGTGGCCAGCCTGCGTGCCCGGCTGCTGGGCGAGCGCGGGCTGCGCGAGCACGTGCGCGCCGGCCGCGAGGGCGCGCTGCTGTGCCTGGTCGTCGATGCGAGTGGCTCGATGGGCGCGCGCCGGCGCCTGGCGCGGGTGAAGGGTGCACTGGTGGAGCTGCTGCGCGACGCCTACGCGCGTCGGGACCGCGTCGCCGTGGTGGCCTTCCGCGACGGCGACGCCCACGTGCTCGTCACACCGGGCGCGCCGATCGAGCGTGCGGCCGCTGCCCTGCGCGACCTGGCCACCGGCGGGCGCACGCCGCTGGCGGCGGGGCTGGACGCCGCCACGCTGCTCGTGCGCCGCGAGGCGGTGCGCGAGCAGCACCGTCGCTCGGTGGCCGTCGTGCTCACCGACGGGCGCGTCGCCGACACCGACGGCGCGGTGCGCGCCGCCGCCGCGCGCCTGGGGCGCACCGCCGCGGCGGTGCACGTGGTGGACACCGAGGAGGGCCGGGTGCGCCTCGGCCTGGCCGGCGCACTGGCGGCCGCGGCCGGCGGGGACCTGCATCCGCTGCTCGAGCCGGCACCTACCCTCAGGAGGGCGGCGTGACGCAACCCCCGGCCCGTGACGCCCTGGCCAAGCACCAGGACGTCGACGTCCCCCACCGACCCGGCGACCGGGGCAGCGCCGAGCCCAAGCGCCGCAAGCCGCGCGACCGGCCGCTGACCATCGTCCTCACCGGCACGGGCAAGGGCAAGAGCACGTCGGCGTTCGGGATGCTCATGCGCTCGTGGGCGCGCGGGCACCGCTGCGGGGTCTTCCAGTTCGTCAAGTCGGGCAAGTGGAAGGTCGGGGAGGAGAAGGCCGCCCGCGCGCTGGGCGGGATCGACTGGGAGAAGATGGGCGACGGCTGGAGCTGGCTGTCGCGCGACCTCGACGAGTCCGCCGACATGGCCCGCGAGGGCTGGGCCGAGGTGCGCCGCGCGCTGGCCGAGGAGCGCTACGAGTTCCTCCTGCTCGACGAGATCACCTACCCCATGAAGTGGGGCTGGATCGACGTCGGAGAGGTCGTGCGCACCGTCGGGGAGCGCCCGGGCTTCCAGCACGTCATCTTCACCGGCCGCGACGCGGCGCCCGAGCTCATCGAGGCCGCCGACCTGGTCTCCGAGGTCATCAAGGTCAAGCACCCGATCGACGCCGGGATCCGCGCCCAGCAGGGGATCGAGTGGTGATCCCGCGGGTCGTCGTCGCCGGCACCAGCTCGGGCGCGGGCAAGACCACCGTGGCCTGCGGGCTGATCGGCGCCCTGCGCGCGCGGGGCCTGGGCGTGCAGGGCTTCAAGGTCGGCCCCGACTACATCGACCCCAGCTACCACGCGCTGGCCTCGGGGCGCCCCGGGCGCAACCTCGACGCGTTCCTCAGCGGCCCGGAGCTGATGGCCCCGCTGGTGCGCCACGGCGGCGCGGGTGCCGACGTAGCGGTGGTCGAGGGCGTCATGGGCCTCTTCGACGGCGCCTCGGGGCGCGGCGAGCTGGCCTCCACCGGCCACGTGGCCAAGCTCCTGGACGCACCCGTGCTGCTCGTGGTCGACGCCTCGTCGATGGCGCGCTCGGCGGCGGCCATCGTCCACGGCTATCGCACCTTCGACCCGCAGATCGACGTCGCGGGCGTGATCTTCAACCGCGTCGGCTCGGACACCCACGAGACGCTGCTGCGCGAGGCGCTCGCGCCGCTGGGGGTCCCCGTCGTGGGCGCGCTGCGCCGCGACGACCACGTGACCGCGCCCGAGCGCCACCTGGGCCTCGTGCCCGCAGGCGAGCGCGAGGGGCGCACCCGTGAGGCGCTGGCCACGCTGGCCGCGGCGACCGAGCGCTACGTCGATCTCGACGGCGTGCTCGCGCTGGCCCGCGCGGCGCCCGCGGTGCCCG
>JAHWKW010000074.1 GCA_019347675.1 Actinomycetota bacterium
CTCGGCTCCGGCGGCCTGGGCCTCTTCGAGTTCGGCGACTACCGGCTGGCGCGGACGATCGGGATCGTCGCGCTGTCGCTCATCCTCTTCGAGGGCGGCCTGGCGGCGGGGTGGGCGGAGATTCGTCCCGTCCTGCGCTCGGCGCTGTCTCTGGCCGTCGTGGGCACGGTGCTGACCGCGGTGATCACCGGCCTGGCGGCGGTGTGGCTGCTGGGCGTAGAGCCGCTCGAGGGGCTGCTCATCGGCGCGATCGTCTCCTCCACCGACGGCGCGGCCATCTTCGCCGTCCTGCGCGGCTCGACGCTGCGCCGGCGCCTGGCCCGCACGCTGGAGGGCGAGTCGGGCTTCAACGACCCCGTCGCCGTGCTGCTCGTCCTGGGCTTCATCGCCTGGATCCAGGAGCCCGGGTACGGCCTGGTGGCGTTCCTGCTCGACTTCGCCCTCCAGCTGGGGGTCGGCGCCGTGGTCGGCCTGGGCGTGGGTTGGCTGGCCGTGCGTGGGCTGCGCAGGGTGCGCCTGGCCTCGGCGGGCCTGTACCCGGTGGCCTCGATCGCGGTGGTGGCGGTGGCCTACGGGGTCGCCGATGTCGCTCACGGCTCGGGCTTCCTGGCCGTGTATCTGGCGGGCCTGGCCATCGGCTCCACGTCGCTGCCGGCCACCCGGACGATCGTGACCTTCCACGACGGCCTGGCCTGGGTGGCCCAGCTGGTGATGTTCCTGGCGCTGGGCCTGCTGATCTTCCCCTCCCAGCTGCTGGACATCGCGCTGGAGGGCACGATCCTCGCGGTCGTGCTGGCCTTCGTGGCCCGGCCGGTGGCCACCTACCTCGCGACCCTCTTCCAGGGGTTCTCGCCGCGCGACCAGGTGGTGCTGGGCTGGGCCGGGCTGCGTGGTGCGGTGCCCGTGGTGTTGGGCACCTTCCCGCTGCTGGCCGGGGTCGGGGAGAGCCTGACCTTCTTCAACCTCGTGTTCTTCGCCGTGGTGCTCTCGGTGCTGCTGCAGGGGCTGACCTTCGAGCCGCTGGCCCGGGCACTTGGGGTGACCACCGACGCGGCGGCCATCCCCCTGCCGCTGATGGAGCCGGCCACCGCGCGCCGGCTGGGCGCCGAGATCGTCGAGTTCCCCGTGGACGCGGGCGACGCTGCGGCGGGAAGGCTGGTGCGCGAGCTGCAGCTTCCGCGCGACGCGCTGCTCAACCTGATCGTGCGCGGGGAGCAGGCCCTCCCGCCGCGTGGCTCGACGCGCGTCGAGCCTGATGACCGCCTGCACGTGCTCGTGCGCCAGGAGGCCGCGGTGGAGTTCGAGCAGTTGCTGCGCCGCTGGCGCGAGGGCCCCCTGGAGGTCCGCACCCGCCCCGCGCCGACCCCCGGCTACCCGACGGTCTTCCGCACCCGCCCGTGGACGCAGGCCGACGGCGATCCCCAGGCCGCCGAGGCCATCGACGGCGTGGCTGTCGCCGTGCGCCTGCGCACCCGCCGCGACGCTCCGGGCGCCCTGCTCGCCCTCGACGACGGCTCGTTCGCCGTGACCGGCAAGATCCTCGCCCGCGGCCCGGCCGGCCCGCTGCAGGACTTCGCCCGCCGCCGGCTGGCCGCGGCGCGCACCGAGGGCGAACGCGCCTGGTGGCGCGAGGTCATCGGGGCGCTGGCAGTGGGCTGATCGGCTCAGGTCCGCGGCCGGTCCTGCCGATGGGCTCAGTGGTGATGCTGCTGCCTAAGACCATCCGCGCCGCCGCGACCGCCGTCTGCCTCGTGGTCGCGCTGGCGCTGTGCCTGTTCGCCGTCGACCAGTTCTCCGCCGCCCGCGACAGCGCCCGGGCCGACCTGGACGCGGTCGGGGTGGCCGGGGACGTCGACGGGCGCGAGAGCGCGAAGGGCTGGCTGCGCGAGGACATCGATGCGGTGGCCGACGTGCTCACCGCGCCCTTCGCCTGGGCCGGGCCGGGCGACGAGCCGTGGGTCGCCTTCGGCGGCCCCGCGCTCCTCGCGCTGGTCGTCTACGGCGTCGGGGGCTTCACGCTGGCCCGCT
>JAHWKW010000075.1 GCA_019347675.1 Actinomycetota bacterium
TCGTACCCGTCGGCGCCGCCTCCTTCGAGCAGGCGGACCTGGTCTTCGGGGACATGAAGACCAACTGGCGCGAAAGCGTTCACCTGTCGCCGCTGGCGGACGTGTTCGACACCGAAATCCTCCTCAAAGACCGCCCAGGCAAAGCCTTCCGTGTCGCAGCCGTACGTGGTACCAACGATGGGCTGCGGCCCACCTGCTACATCTGCGACGAGGTCCATGAGCTTGTGGACCCGCAGAAGGCCGGCGCCCATCTGGTCATCGCGAACGGCTGCGCTAAACGCGACCAGTCCCTCCAGCTCAACATCACGACCGCCGGTCACGACCTCGACACGCTGCTAGGCCGGAAGTATCTGCGGGGGAAGCAGATAGCCGCTGGTGACCTCGAAGACGATACGTTCCTCATGGTGTGGTACGAAGCCTCAGATGCGTGGAACCTGGACGACCCCGAACAACTCGAACAAGCCATCAAAGACGCCTACCCCGCCGACGCCGACTTCGTCCCCATGGACGACATCGCCCGCAGATACGGGCAAATCCCCGAGTTCGAATGGCGCCGGTACTACGCCAACCAGTGGACCCGCTCCGACGAGTCTTGGTTGCCTGCGGGGGCGTGGCAGGCATGCCTAGAACCCCGCCTCACACTGTCCGCCGGTACGAAAGTATGGGCCGCTGTCGATATGGCGCTGTACCACGACCACGCCGCCGTGGCGGTCGTGTGGCAGCTTGACGACGGCCGCTGGGGGATCAAAGCGTCCGTATGGACGCCTGGGGACGACGGGATCGACGTCGCCAACATCATGCAACACGTCCGGGGCCTCGCGACCGAGTTCGAGTTGGTCGAGTGCGCATATGACCCGAAGTTCTTCGACTATCCTGCTAGCGTCCTCGCTGACGAAGGCGTCCCCATGCTCGAACACCCCCAATCAGCCGAGAGGATGATTCCGGCGTGCGGGTACGCCTACGAACAGATCGTCAGCAAACAGGTCACTCACGACGGCGACCCCGTCCTTGAGGATCATGTGCTGTCCGCTGTGCAGCGCCCGTCGGAGACGGGTTGGCGGTTGTCGAAGTCGCGGTCGTCGCGAAAGATCGACGCGTGCATCGCGATGGTGATTGCGTTGGCGCGGGCGGGGTGGCATGTGAACCGTCCGGCACCGTCAGGACCGAACATATGGTGACCCGTCTTATTCCTTTCCTGTTGGTCTTTGCTGGGCTCGTCTCCATCGTCGTTGCGATGTGGGCGCAGTACGGCTGGACATGGGGCCTGTTCGTCGCTGGCATCATCGCGACCGCCGTCGGCATCCTCGCCATCGAGGTGTAACCCGTGCCCCGACTCTGGCAACAACTCGCCGAACGTAGACAGATAAACGACCCCGCAAAGCCCCTCACAGACGAGTCGCTGATCTCCGTCTTGAACGCTGGCTGGTCGACCGACGCGGGCGTCACCGTCACCCCCGAAACGGCGCTGCGCGTCACCGCCGTCTACAGGGCCGTATCCCTCCTCGCAGGCGTCCTCGGTGCGCTCCCCCTCCACGCCTACCGCCGCACCGACACTGGCCGGCAACGCCTCGACAACACCCTCCTCGACGTCCCCCACCCCGACAAAACCCCCATGGAAGTATGGGAATACGTGTTCATGTCGCTGCTCACCCACGGCAACGCATACGTCCGCAAGTTGCGTGACGGGGTCGGCCGCATAGTCCAGCTGTGGCCACTCCATCCAGGAGCAATCAAGGTCAAGCAGGATGACGGGTGGCGCACCGCCGACAACCCGGTCGGTAAGCGGTTCTACCTCGGTGAACCCGGCAACAACGGCGACACAACCTACTGGACCCCGTACGAGGTCATGCACGTCCCCGGCATGTCCTACAACGGCCTCTACGGCCTCTCGCCGTTGCAGCAGGCTCGTCAGGCGATCGGGTTGGGGGTGGCGGCGCAGCAGTTCGGGTCCCGCATGTTCGACCGGGGCGGCTTGATCCCCGGCGTCCTCCAAACCGACATGCAACTAGC
>JAHWKW010000076.1 GCA_019347675.1 Actinomycetota bacterium
GGATGACCTTCAGCGACGACCGCTGGATAGCCACGATCGGGTTGTCGGTGGTGTCCGAGGTGAGTTGCTTGCGCAGATCGTCGCGCATGGTCTTGGCGACCTCGTCGAGCACCGCCTTGACGCGGTGTTGCACGGCTCCGGCGGACTCGTCGCCGAAGTGGCGCGCCAGCACCCTGGCCACGTGTCCGTGCTCGGCGCCGAAGGCCTCCTCGACCTTCTGGTCCAGCCGGTCGGCCACGCCCTTGGCGCGGTCGGTGAACTCCTGGTTGAGCTGGTGCGCGGCGCGCTCGAACTCGAGCTTGACGAAGTCGGTGTCCGTCGCGGCCTGCTCACGGTCCAGCACCCGGGCGCCGATCTCGATGGCCTCGACCACGAACCGCGCCGGGTCGTCGCGCTCGGCGGCCTGGCGCACCGCGCACTGGTCGTCGACCACGAGCGCGTCGATGGCCAGCCGGCCGTTGCGCACGTGGACCGAGCTGAAGGGGAGGGGCGTGGCGGCTTCCATGGCGGAGAGGTCGCACAGTAGAGCCCCGACCTGACGGAACGGGGCGCGGCTCAGCGCGCCGCCCGTGCCTCCCACCACCGCGCCAGGTCGGCGCGCTGGTGGCGCAGGGGCTCGGCGGTGGGCTTGCGCCGGCGAATGCGCGCCAGCGCATCGTCGATCCCGATGCCGTCGCGCACCGCGACCACTCCGGCGGCCACGGCGGCCGAGCGCTGCCAGCCCGCGCGGCAGTGCAGGTACACCCGCTCCCCGTCGTCCAGCCAGGCCACCACCACGCCCACCGCCCGCTCGATCTGGCCGGGCAGCAGCGACCCGTAGTCCTCGATCGCCAGGCGCTCCTCCTCGATGCCGGCAGCGTCCAGGGCGGCGGCGCAGGCCTCGCGCCCGCTCTCCTCCTCGTACTCGAGGTCGCGCACCAGGTTGAAGACCCGGGTGATGCCCTCGTCGCGCAGCGCCGCGACGTCGCGCGCGTCCTGGGGGTATGCGCCCACGACCAGGCCGTCGGCCACCTCGGCGAATCCGTAGTGCTCGAACCACTGGGACACCTTGCCAGTGTGCCACGGACCGTACGCTCGCCAGGCCATGGAACAGCTCGAGCGTGCACTGACCGAAGCGGGAGGAACCACCGCTCCGCCCGCCTCGGCGGGGAGGCTTCGGCGCCTCCTGCTGGAGGAGCTGGACCGGGGCCGGGAGGAGCTCACCCGCCCACGCTCGGGTTACGCGATGCCGGTCGCCGTGGCCGTCGCCTCGTGTGCCGACGCGCTCGTGGGCGTGGCGCCCGTGAGCTTCGGAGTGCGCGCCGACCCCGACGCGGCGTCAGAGCGCGAGTGGCTGGTCGGCGCCGCGCTGGCAGGCGCGCTGTGCGAGGCCGCCTCCCTGCGCGCGCCCTCGGCCGCCGGCGACCTCGTGATGGTCTTCGGGGAGCTCGAGGGTCACCTCGTTCTCGCCCTCCCGGCCCGCGACGGGGACGCCGAGCTGGCCGCGGTGGCCTACGAGGAGGCCACCGCGGCGATGGACCGTCTGCGCACCCGGGCGCTCGCGCTGCCCGGGCACGTGCTCGACGGGGCCTACAGCGCCCTGTCCCCTCCGGTCGGCGTCTCCCAGCATCCGCTACGGGTGGCCGAAGCGGTCGCCCGGCTGGGTGGGCGGCCCGCCGACCCGGCGTCCGTGGAGGTCCACGAGGAGGCGGTGCTGGCCGTGATCGGTGGCGATGAGCACGGACCGTCGCGCCCCCACGAGGACCCCGACCCGGCCCGCCGCGTCGCCCGGCGCCTGGTCGCGCGCGAGCGGACCCTCGACGGCGACACCGCCCGCGCGCAGGGCGGCGGCGAATGCGGTGCCGAGCCGGCCACGGCCGACGACGGCGCAGTGCGGGGCGCTTGTGGACATTGCTCTGTTCGGTCCAGCTCCCCGGGGGGATGCCGGTCGCGATCCTGGTGGTGTTGGTCTTCGCTTCTCACGGTCCACCCCACGCTGGGTGACGGCCGCGTCATGGAGTTTAGTAC